>JAXDMU010000001.1:0-3192 GCA_034665905.1 Aliidongia sp.
TCGGCCGGACTCTTCCGGGCATAGTTGGCGTCGTATTGCTGCCCCAGATCGATCGCCGCCTTCATCAATTCGGCTTCGGTGACCTCGGCCGCCACAGCCGGGGCGGTGGCACCGATCATCGCGGCCAACAGCGCCAGCATCCCAATCCCTCGCATGTCACTACACCCTTCGTGAGCGGTCGAACGGTGCTTTGTTCCGCTGAATTGCACTCCCGTGTCAAGTGCTACCGGCCGATCGCCGTCATAACCTCACGCACGCACGACCTTGATGGATTTCCAGATGCGCAGCAGGCGGCCGACAATATCGCCCGACGGATCGTTCGTGCTGTCGATTTCGTGCGACATCTCAGTTGCGGCCGCTTCCGCCTGGGCCGCCAGACTCTTCACTTCCGCGGCGACGATCGGAAAGTCATTCAAACCAATATTTTTTGACTAAAATGGACTGCGTGCTCGCTGAGCATTTCCGAGATCGGTGATGTCGATATTAATATTTGTGGTATCTTACTATTCCACAATCTGTATTGAATCATTATTCATTACATGAATTATTACTTCTGGTCAGGCCGGCAGGGCGTGAGACCACGCGAAGCATGCAGATGGGGCCGAAACCATCATTACCGTTCCGGCCCCGGCAGCGCCGATCAGTGCGTCTTGATCCACTGATCGATCATGGTGAACGACGTGTCGGCCGAGGGGGCAGGGCGACGTCATGCGCGGTCGCCGGGACCACTTCCCCTGTCAGAGACGAGGTTGATGCGTAAAACGGCGCTTCGTCCGCCAGTATCGTGGCGCCGCTGGTGCAGTCCAGCGTGTTCGGCAACGTACAAAAGATGAGATCTTCCTGACCGACCAGCAGAAGCACCGGGGCGGTGATGCTGTCGGACGCGTTCAAGGGCGCCGGTACGGCGTAAGTATCGGCAATGCTTGCCGCGTCGCTCGCCGGGACGATATCCTTATGGGCCTCATCGAACAGATAACCGCCGGATCGGCCGACGATGAGTAAAAAGCCCCGCCACGCGTTCCCGGTTGCGCGACACATTTTGCATAATAATTTCTCAATTCGTATAATGGTACTTGAGATCTGTGGAAAATTGTCAAAAACTCCGCCCACCACATCAACAGTACAATATGTACAGTGCTACGGTTTTTATACGATATCAAGAAATAACTTTTTATCAATGCTGCTATTGAGATGATTTATACTGTCAGCCGTCGATGATGATATCATCATGCTTGGTCAATCTGGTATTCCAGCACGCTGATCTCTGGCCTCGGGAGCTACGGTCAACCCCAAACTTCCTCGGCAACTTCGACGATCAGACGAAGCTTGGCAAATTGCTCGTCCTCGCTCAGCGCATTGCCTTCGACGGTCGAGGAAAAGCCGCATTGCGGGCTGAGGCAGAGCTGGTCGAGGGGAACGAATTTGGCCGCCTCGTCGATCCGCCGCTTCAACGCGTCCTTGGCTTCGAGCGTGCCTTTCTTGGTGGTGACCAGGCCCAGCACGACTTGCTTGCCCTTTGGCACGAAGCGCAGCGGCTCGAACCCGCCGGAGCGGGCATCGTCATATTCCAGGAAGAAACCATCGACCTGAAGCTCGCCGAACAGCGCCTCGGCGACATAGTCATAGCCGCCGGATGCAACCCAGGAGGAGCGGAAATTGCCGCGGCACAGATGGGTGGTGACGGTCATGCCTGCCGGCCGGTTCGCCAGCGCGCCATTGATCAGCTTGATATAGGCCAGATGCTGATCTTCCAACTCGCCGCCCAGTTCGGCGATGTATCGGCGCTGGGATGGGTCGTTGAGATAGGCGAGGCTGGTATCGTCGAGCTGGAGATAGTGGCAGCCGAGTTGACCCAGTGCCGCGATCTCGGCGGCGTAGACGCTGCCCAGATCATGCCAGAAGGCGCCGATCTCGGGATAGGCATCGGTGTCGATCGCGGCCCGTCCGCCGCGGTAATGCACCATGCTGGGCGACGGGATAGTGAGCTTGGGCGTCTTTGTGGTCAGTGATTTGAGAAAGGTGAAATCCTCGCCGAAGATGCAATGATCGAGCGTCAGCTTGCCGATCCGCATCGCCGCCGGGGCATAGTCGATATCGCCGTCTGCATTATGAAAACGCACGCGCATGGTGCCGGGCGCTGTGCCGATTCCGCCCAGCTGATGGATGAAATCCATGTGCCAGGACGCGCGGCGATACTCGCCGTCCGTAATGCCGTTGAGGCCGCATTCCTCTTGCAGCCGTACCGCGCGGCGGATTGCCTCGTCCTCGATGCGCCGGAGGGCGGCAGCGTCGATGCGGCCCGCCTTGTGGTCGTCGCGCGCCGTCAGCAGTGCCTTGGGGCGCAGCAGGCTGCCGACATGATCGGCCCGGAACGGCGGGGTTTGTCGCATCATCATGGTTTGCCTCGCGAACGGCGCGCTCTGATCCGGCGCATTGCGTCACGGGTTTGCCACCAATCGGCCCCGCAAAGCAAGGCTGGGCGATCGGTCTCAACGGCGAGAAGGGCAACAATTCTCATTGTGGTTTGTTTGATACGGCCCACTTGAAGGGTTCTATACTGATAGAAATATCGAAAGAATATTCAGCTTGGCTGGCGACGGCGACGGCGCCGATACGTTGCGACGATTTGCAACCGGCCTTCAAGCGTCTGGCGCGCATCAGCGGTGTTTTTCCCGGAATTATGGGGGGTTCGCACGGCACTTTGAACGCGCCGTGTCAAATTACGCCCAGGCGGTCCAGACGGCCCCCAGCGCCGCGGCACCAAGCACCAGCCGGACCAGCCACCGCCGCAGGCGCCAGCCGAGCGACGGGGCGTTATCGTTGGCTGGGGCCGGACGCGACCAGTGAAAAGAGAAGAGCGGAAGGCCCGAAGACCGCGCCGCCCGCTCTTTCCCGAATTCCCCGCCGCGCAAACGATGAATCGGGTTATCCACGCTTGATCAGCGGGACGTAATCCCGCCGCGCCGGGCCGGTATAAAGCTGGCGCGGGCGGCCGATCTTCTGGTTCTCGTCCTCGATCATCTCGTTCCACTGCGTAACCCAGCCGATCGTGCGGGCCACGGCGAAAAGTGCCGTGAACATCGAAACCGGGAAACCCAAAGCCTTCATGACGATGCCCGAATAGAAATCGACATTCGGGTAAAGCTTCTTCTCGACGAAGTAGCTGTCATTGAGCGCGATGTGTTCCAGTTC
>JAXDMU010000002.1:0-4476 GCA_034665905.1 Aliidongia sp.
GCGCGATCAAGCCGACGAGCCCGATCAACATCACCAGGATGACCTTGCGCAGCAGCGGCAGAAGCGTCGCCAGGCGCGCGCTGGGTGCCAGCCCGCCATTCTCGCGCGTGCGGGCCGGAATCGCCGCTAGCTTCCCGTCGATGATCGTGCGCGCCCAAACCCAGATGAGGTCGGCGATCAGCACAACCACGATCACGTCGAAGCCGCGCGCCAGCGACCGGCCGGCCAGAGTGTCCGAGCGCGAGAGCTGCAACAGTGGGATATTCCAGATGATCGCGGTCGCGACGGTGGCGGCGCCGAAGACGGCGATCCGCACGCCGCTTTTCAAGACCGATCGATATTCGGCCGCCCGACGCGGCGCGTCGGGAGTGGTGGTCGTGAACGCCTCGACGAGTGTTTGTGCTATCGCGCCGACGATCATCGTCCCGGCCCACAGCAACGCGGTCCAGACGATCTCGTGCGCGCCCAAAAGATGTAGCGCCAAGACCAGTAACACCGCACCGATGAGGGCGATCGGGCGGAGCACGGTACCGGAAGACGGCTTGCCGCCGGGCAACCAGAACCGAAGAGCGATCAGCGACAGGACCGCCGCGACGATCCCGCTCGCCCCGGAGACGAGCGTTGCCAGGCCCGCAGCGCCCAACGTCGTTTGCAGCAGCGATTGCGCGCCATAACCGCCCGCCAACACCACGCTCAGCATCATCAGCGTGACGTTGAGGCGTCCAGCACTTTTGTCCGGCAGTGCCGCCAGACGAAGCCGGGCCGGATGGGGCGACAGCATGAACGTCGCAACGATGCGGACGGCGCGGATCGCGGTGATCGCCAGTGCGGCACTGACGACGCCGGCCTGAACACTGACCGGCCAGGAAAAAATCGATGATGGTACGAGGACGCCGCTTGCGAACAGCAACGCGCCAAAGGCGCTCAACGCCGCCCGCCGCAGGCCCAGGATCGCCGCGCGCGCCGGCGCCAGCGGGTCGCGGCCGACCGCGGCGGCCTCGGCGATCGCACGCCAAGCCTTGCCGGCATAACACCAATAGAGCCACTCGGCACCGCCACCGATCATCAGCAGCACCAGGCTGTAGATCGTGGCCCGCAGGATCTCGCCGCTGCGCCATGCCTGATCCGCATCGGCTTGCAGCCCGCGTGCTTCAGTCGGCGCCAAACGGATCGCCGCCGAACTCCGATCGAGGTCGTCGCGTACCGCGTTCGAAATGCCGATGATTTGCTGATGCAGGCTGGGTTGCAACTCCGCTCCGGTGGCCGAAGCGGTCGGGGCGGCGATCAGGCCCAAGACGACGAGCCATGCCCCCGGCCCAGACGCTCGATGCAGGGTCATCGTGCGGCCGCCTCGGTGGCCAAGGCATCGCAATGGCGCCAGCCTATCGGATCGCGCGCCGCCTCTTCCTCCTCGTCGGCCGGAACCAGGCGGTGGATTGTGATGCTGGGGCCGGTGAGAAAGGCCTGACACGCCAGCCGGACATCCGAACCGAGGCCCAGCCGCTCCAGCAATTCGGTTTCGGCCGGCAGCGGCGACGACAGATTTTGCATCCCGGACACGACCATCACCCGGCAGGTCGCACAGCGGCCGTGACCGGCGCAGGCGCTCGCATGCGGCAGATCATTCGCCCGGCTCGCCTCCAGGACCGACAGGCCGAGTGCTGCGCGCACTGTTGGTCCCTCGACATAGTCGATGCGCGCGGTCACTTGTCGCCGCCGATGCGCGCGCACAGCGAAAGCACCGAGTGCGACGGCAAGTGCTGTGCCATAAGCGATGAAGAAGATCGTCTGAAGCATCAGAAGCGTGGGCGAGATTTGCGCGAATTGCGCCGCTTGGTTGGCGATTTCCGCCGCCCAAACCAGATTGCCGCCGTCGAAGGACGCGATGATCTCCTTGCCGGCCTCGACGAAGCCGAGCAGTGCCAGGATCGGCAAAAGGAAAACCATCGGGTAGACGAACCCCGCCGCCCGGGGCCACCAGGGCCGCAGCCGCAGCCAGGTGTGCAATCCCAGGCAGCCATGGATCCATGCGGCCGAGACGACGAAAACCTGTTGCAGGCCGTGGAGCGGCGCGTGCTTCCAATAGACGTACAAGAACCAGCTATAGCTCGGGTGAAACCCGTCCAGAAGAGTCGCGCCGCGCGATGCCAAAAGGTGCGAGGCCAAGAGGGGCGGAATGAGCAAGCCGAGGGCGAGTTGCGCCACCTCGCTCGGCCCCATTGAGGCCGCGCTCCGCCGATTGGCGAGCGCCACGAGGCCCAGCGACAGATGGCTCGCGAGTGCGCCGTAAAGCATCGTTTGCCCGACCCAGCTTTGCCACGGCGTCATGATCAGCGGTCGCCATTCATCCATCAGACGAAGCGACCACAGGCCCAGCGACAAGTTCGAAAGATGGCAAATCACGTAGAGCATGAGAACCATGCCGCCGCAAAGCCGAACGCGTGTCGCCACAATTGCCAGACTCATGTCGAGATGCCCTACGCTCCAGCGTGCTTCACCGCCCGGATTGACGGGGCGGCTTTCAAGCAGACTCAAGCTCGGTCGATCTTATTCGCGGCGGGTGTAGCGCTATGACGACAGCGTTGAAGGCCCGGCTATGCTTAAAGCGGGATTTCGAGTTCCAGCTTCCAGCGAACCGTGCCGTCCGCGGTTGCCTTTGTCGTCCCGAACAGATAGCCCGCCTCGTATTTGAGCTTGCCGAGCGGGCCAAGGAGGAACGTGCCGAGCACGACCGGGCCGGCCAGCAATTGCTGGTCCTGGAACTTGCCGATCCGGTCGATCTGCCCGGCATCGCCGTAAATCTCAAGGGCCGGCGACGCTTGGCGCCAGACGTTCCATCGACTCTGCCAAGCGTAGCTGAAATCGTAGCCGTGGTTATCCTGATTAGGCCCGATATCCTTGGAGAGAAACAGGTTCAACGTCTGCGTTGTGCGCCCGATGTCCTTCTGAACGAGCGGACCGAACATCGCCCCGTCCGTCGTGTGGGCCAAGGTCGCAAAGCCATATTCGACATAGAAGCCGAGATCGGCCCAGTTCTCTCCGGGTTCGGTCAGGCGGAACGTGTTCTCCCACACGAGGCCGGTAAGATCGGTCGGCTGACCCGGCCCCGCCGGACGCTCGAAGCCCAGCTCCAACTCGGGATGCCACCACGAATTCACGCCGTAACCGAACTCGGCGGTATAGGATTGCGCTTCGGCCTTGACCGGCGCGCGATCCAGGCTCCAGGCACCATTATGCTCAAGCTCAAGCTCGCCCTGATCGATCTCGTTCGGCGAGCGGATGTGGAAATCGGCCGACGCGGCGACGGGAGCGAAACAGGCAAGTGCCGCCAAGGCCCAAATTGGGCCGGCCGGCCGCCGAATGACGGTCGTTGTTGTCACTTTTTAAACTCCGATTCGATAGATGCGGGCGTTGCTGCGGTCTTACGTTATTTGGCGACAAGTACACCCTGCGCCGTGTCCTGATGAAAATCACCGAAGAACTGATATTCGCCCGCGTCCAAGGGGCCAAGAAATACCGGAACTTCCTGACCAGGTGGCACGATTTTTTCGCGATTGAGATCGAAGCTCTCGAATTCTTCGGGTGTCGTATCCTCGTTCTTGACGAACAGCTTGAATTTGACACCGGCCGGCACTTCGAGCCGCGCCGGTTGGAACTGATGGTCCTTGATCACAAGATGCGGCGCATCGTCGGCGAATGCCGAACCGGCAACGAGCAGCGTAGCGACCAAGCTGGCCAGAAAACGCATTTTCTTCCTCATGAATATGATGTTCAGCGGGAGTCGGGCAGGGGGCGGCGGAGCGACGCGCCCGTCGCCGCCTTTGGTGGAGATTTGGCGACCATGCGCGCGCACGCGACGAGCGCGATCAGGGTCCCGAGGTAGGCCGCGACCTGGACGCCGACCGGCCGATCGGAGTATCCGACCAGCGCGTGCAGCGCCCGGCCGAGAATGCTGTCTTCGGCCAGAATGCGCGAGCTGTCCCACAGGCGATTGCCCCAGGTCGGAATGAGATCGACCCGCGACAGGAGTGCGGCCGCCTGTCCCGCCATGCCCGCAGCGAGCAACGCGACCAGCGCGTTCGTCACGCGAAACAGATGGCGCACGGGAATGATGACCAAGCCGCGATAGAGCAGGTAGGAGATCACGACACCCAGCCCCAAACCGAGCAGGCCGCCGATCAGCAGTGGCACCGGCCCCTCATGGGTCGAGACCGCGATGCCATAGAGAAACAGCACGACCTCGGCCCCCTCGCGCAGCACGGCGACCGCGATGACCACGGCAAGTGCCAGCAGCGATTTGTCGCCATTCTTGACGGCCTTGCTGGTTGCCGACATCTCGGCGGCCATCTCGCGCCCGTGCTGTGCCATCCAGATTATGTGCCAGCCCAGCATCAGCACGGCGACGCACAGAATGGCGACCGTGAAAATCTCCTGGCCGATTCCTTCCAACGCCTGGGACAGGGCGCCCGCGAACAC
>JAXDMU010000003.1:0-4007 GCA_034665905.1 Aliidongia sp.
GATCAGAGCATCGCGAGTTTCGACCAAACCATCCGAAGCGCACTCGACCAGTTGGCCGCGGCCGCCGTCGAACAACGCGCCACGGCAGAGAGTCTGGCGAACGGTGCCAGCACGGCGAGCAGCCAATCCACCACGGTGGCCGCGGCCGCCGAGCAGGCTTCTGTGAACGTGCAGACCGTCGCATCGGCCAGTGAGGAACTGTCCGCCTCGATCGCTGAAATCACCCGCCAGATCACACAATCGAGTGTGATCGCCGGCCAGGCGGTCCAGGAAGCGGGTGAGACGCAGGCGACGATCGGCGGGCTCTTGGAGGCGGGACAGCGTATCGGGGCCGTAGTCCGGCTGATCAACGATATCGCGAGCCAGACGAATCTGCTGGCGCTCAATGCGACGATCGAAGCCGCCCGCGCCGGCGAAGCGGGCAAAGGCTTTGCCGTGGTGGCGTCCGAGGTCAAAGCGCTGGCCAATCAGACGGCCAAAGCGACCGAGGAAATCGCCACCCAGGTCACTTCGATGCAGTCGGCCACGCAGGCGGCGGTCGGCGCGATCGGCCGCATCAACGGAACCATCGGTCGCATGAACGAGATTTCGATCGCGATTGCCGCCGCGATGGAGGAGCAGGGCGCCGCGACTGATGAGATCTCGCGCAATGTCCAGCAGGCTGCCGAGGGAACTCGGGAAGTCACGCAGAACATCATCGGTGTCAATCGCGCGATCAGCGAAACCGGCGCGGCGGCCGGTCAGGTCCTGACCGCCGCGGACGACCTTGGCAGACAGGCAGAAGTGCTGCGTGGCGATGTCGGATCGTTTCTGGTTACGATCCGCGCCGCATAGGGCGGGCGGCTGCGGCTGGCTGGGCTTCCGGCTTTATCCGAGCTTCCGCCGCAGCCGGCCCGCCAGATCCTGCACGAATTGCCACGCTACGCGTCCCGATCGTCCGCCGCGGGTCAGCGCCCATTCGCCGGCCTCGCGTGCAAGCTGGGTGTCGTCGATCTCGATCCGGTAATGCGCGACATAGCCGCGGATCATCGCGAGATAGGTCGCTTGATCGCAAGCATGGAAACCCAACCACAGGCCGAACCGGTCGGACAGCGAGATTTTCTCCTCGACCGCCTCGCCCGGATTGACCGCCGAGGAGCGCTCATTGTCGATCATGTCGCGCGGCATCAAATGTCGGCGGTTCGAGGTGGCATAGAGCACGACATTGGGCGGCCGCCCTTCGATGCCGCCATCCAGCACCGCCTTCAATGATTTGTACCTGCTGTCGTCGTGGTCGAAGCTCAGATCGTCGCAGAACAGAATGAAGCGCTGCGGCGCCATGCGCAGCCGGGCCAGCAGAAGCGGTAGCGACGGAATGTCGTCGCGATGGATCTCGACCAGGACCAGCCGTAGCGCGCCATCTGCAAGCGAGGCCGCGATTTCCGCATGGACCGCCTTCACCAGCGAACTCTTGCCCATGCCCCGCGCGCCCCAGAGCAGCGCGTTGTTGGCGGCAAACCCCTCGGCGAATTGCCTTGTATTGGCCAGCAGAATGTCGCGCACCCGGTCGATGCCGTGCAGCAGCGGTAGGGCGACCCGGCTGACTTCCGGGATCGGCGTCAGCCGGTTCGCCTCGGCGACGAACACGAAGGCATCGGCCGCGTCGAAATCGACCGGCGGTGCCGGCGGCGGTGCCAGGCGCTCCAGCGCCGCGGCGATGCGCTCCAGCAGCGGGACGAGCGGGGCGGCGGGCTGGGGCATGGCGCTACTCGGGTAAAGGGCGATGGCGGCCGGGGATCGGGACGAGGACGCTATCACAGGGCCGGGCACGGTCAAATTGCCGACAGATTTGTCGCGCCCGGCCATTGCTCTTTGCACGTAAACTGCGTACCTATGCGACCCTTCGGACGGTCGCTCGAACGGCCGTCCCGCGGTGATTCTGGAGTTCGCCTGTATGTTGATGTCGTCCGCCTATGCGCAAACGGCTGCCGCCGGTTCCGATCTACAGTCACAGTTGATGGGCTTCATGCCGATCATCCTGATTATGGGCGTGATGTATTTCCTGCTGTTCCGGCCGCAGCAACAGCGGATGAAGGAGCTGAAGTCGGCGCAATCGGCGATCCGCCGCGGCGACCGGGTCGTCACGGCCGGCGGTGTGCTGGGCGTCGTGGCGCGCGTCATCAATGACGAAGAGGTCGAGGTCGAGATAGCGGCCGGCGTCAAGGTGCGCGTCGTGCGCAGCACCATCTCGACCGTCGTCTCGAAATCCGAACCGGCCGGCAAGGAGCCGAAGCCCGCCGAGGCGGCCGACGCGCCGGAAACCGACGATGCCGCGGCGCCCGCCAAGAAGCGCCGCTCTCCCCCTTCCGCCAAGTAATCAGGTTCTTCGATGCTAAAATTTCAGCCCTGGAAGACCTGGACGGTCATCATCGTCTGCCTGCTGGGCGTGCTGCTGGCACTGCCCAACGCGCTTCCCAACAGCGTCGTTGCAGCGTTGCCCAGTTGGCTTCCGGTCCAGAAGGTCAGTCTCGGACTCGATCTTCAGGGCGGCAGCCATCTGCTCTATGAAGTCGATATGACGGCCGTCGCCAAGGATCGCGTGGAAAGCACGCTCGAAGGCGTGCGGGTCGAACTGGTCAAGGCGAAGATCGGCTACACCGCGCTCGCCGTCGAAGGCGACCATATCGCCGTGACGCTGCGTGATCCGGCCGATCTCGATCGGGTGGCCCCGATGCTGCGGACGGTCGATCCCGATCTTCTGCTGGCGCCGGGTTCCGCCACCGCCCCGCTGATCATTTCCTACAGTGCCCAAGGGCTGGAGGCGCGCAAGCGTTCGATCGTCCAGCAATCGATCGAAATCATCCGCCGCCGCATCGACGAAACCGGCACCAAGGAACCGACCATCCTGCAAGAAGGCGAGGACCGCGTGCTGGTTCAGCTTCCGGGCATCGACGATCCGGAGCGGGTCAAGGCGATCATCGGCAAGACCGCGAAGATGACGTTCCGTCTGACCGATACCAACGCATCGATCGAAGACGCCAAGCGCGGCAAGCTGCCGCCGGGCGATGAATTCCTGCCCTATGATACGAGCGATGCGCGTGGCGCGGCGCTGGGCGGCGGTGTCGTGGTCAAGAAGCGCATCGTGGTCGATGGCGGCAATCTGGTCGGCGCGCAGGCGACCTTCCAGGAAAACCAACCGGTCGTTTCGATCAAATTCGATTCGGTCGGCGCCCGGCGCTTTGGCGACATGACCAAGGACAATGTCGGCAAGCCCTTCGCCATCGTGCTCGACGGCAAGGTGCTGTCCGATCCGGTGGTGCGCGAACCGATCCCGGGCGGCTCGGGCGTCATCAGCGGCAGCTTCACCGTGAAGACGGCGAACGATCTGGCGCTGCTGCTGCGGGCCGGTGCTCTGCCGGCGCCGCTCAAGATCATTGAGGAGCGCACGGTCGGCCCGGATCTGGGCGCCGATTCGATCCGCGCCGGCACGATCGCCAGCTTCATCGCCATGGCGCTGGTGACCTTGTTCATGATCGCGTTCTATGGCCTGTTCGGGCTCTATGCCGATATCGCGCTGGTGTTCAATCTGGCGATCCTGCTCGGCGCATTGTCGCTGATCGGGGCGACGCTGACGCTGCCGGGCATCGCCGGCATGGCGTTGACCATGGGCATGGCGGTCGATGCCAACGTGCTGGTGAACGAGCGCATCCGGGAAGAGATCCGCAACGGCCGTACCTTGCTGTCGGCGATCGACAATGGCTTCAGCAAAGCCTATTCGACGATCACCGACGCCAACGTGACGCATTTCATCGCCGGCGCTTTCCTGTTCTTCCTCGGCTCCGGCCCGGTCAAGGGCTTCGCCGTGACGCTGTGCCTCGGCATTGCGACCTCGCTGTTCACGACCATGATGGTCACGCGGTTGTTCGTCATCTGGTGGCTACGCACCAAGCCCAAGGTTCTGCCGATTTGAGCCCATGGAAATCAGGCCGGTCATAACGCCGGGGCGACCCTATATCGAACGCTACGGC
>JAXDMU010000004.1:0-6708 GCA_034665905.1 Aliidongia sp.
CGACAGGGTGCTGAGTCCATTCTACATCAAACATCGCGGCTCTCTCATCCAGGGAGACGACACGTAATTTCAAAACGACCTGGTACTAGGGATACGCGAAGCCATGATGGGATGACCTCCGCCTTCGATCGCCTGGGCGGACGAACGCCCGCCGAAAAAGATGCTCATTCTGTCGGCATCCCATTCGGTTCCTGGCGGCCAAGCTTCTGTCCCTCACGTGCCACCGATGCCGACATGCCCATATTGTCGAACGGCAAAGTAGCCACATCATCGCGTAACGGCAACAGGGGATTGAGCCATGTTGCCGCTGAACTTAATCGGAATGTTGGCAGTGGTCTCATCTCATGCCGATAACGGTACCGCAGGTGAGCGCACGAAGATTGCGGCCCTATTGATTCGTTTGCTGACGGCAATCGGAGCCAACTCTCGTAATGCTACGCGCGCCCTACAACAACCCCAGCGCCCTCAGTTCCTTCTGCATCTGCGCCGGCATCGCATCGGCATCGTCGCGGTGACTGGAGTCTCGGTCGGCCGGCGCGTCCGCAACCTCCAGATATCGCCAACCCTGCATCGGTCGGCGGGTCTGGCGGGCGGTTTCAACCAGCATCTGGTCCAATCGGATCAGGCAAAAGCGCGTGCCTTCGCCATCGACCCCGGGATCGAGCGCGGTGATACGCTGGCGCACCCGCACTTCGCCTTTGACGATCCAATACAGCGAGCCGCCATCGAGGATCTCGATGGCGCGACGCGGCATGTGGCGCGTGCGGTGGAACAGTTCCTCGCCGCGCAGCCGGCGATTATCCTGCCATGTTCGCAGATCATCCACACTGTCGCATCCGACGCACATCTTGAGCAGATGGAGCGGCATCACGCGGTCTCTCTCGCCAGAACCTGCGCCACTTTGGAAGCGGTCGCACGGCCGAGCGCCGAAGTGATAAGGCGGCCGGCCGCCGCGAGTTTCAGCAGATCGACGCCGGTCTCGATTCCCATGCCGTTCAGCATATAGACGACATCCTCGGTCGCGACATTGCCCGACGCACCCTCGGCATAGGGACAGCCACCCAGACCGGCCACGGCGCTGTCGACTACCGACACACCCAGTTCCAGGCAGGCCAGGATATTGGCCAGGGCCTGACCGTAAGTGTCGTGAAAATGCAGCGCCAGCCGGTCGATCGGTACGATCTCCGCGACGGCGCGTACCATCGCCTGGGCCCGAAGTGGCGTGCCGACGCCGATCGTATCGCCCAGCGAAATCTCGTAGCAGCCCATCGCATGCAGCAGCCCGGCGACGGCCGCCACCGCCGCCGGTGGGACATTCCCTTCATAGGGACAGCCGAGCGCGCAGGACACATAGCCGCGCACGCGGATGTTCCGGGCCGCTGCCGCGGCCACGACCGGACGGAACCGCTCCAGGCTTTCGACAATCGAGCAATTGATGTTGCGCTGGGAAAAGCTTTCGGACGCCGCACCGAACACCGCGATTTCCTCGACACCGGCGGCGCAGGCTGCCTCGAAGCCCTGGAAATTGGGTACCAGCACCGGATAGCTGACGCCGGGCAGGCGGTTCAACCGCGCCAGCACCGCCGCGGTATCGGCCATCTGCGGCACCCATTTCGGCGAGACGAACGCACCCGCCTCGATGCTTTGCAACCCCGACGCGCCCAGCGCATCGATCAGGGCAAGTTTGGTGTCGATCGAGACCATGCCGGCTTCGTTTTGCAAGCCATCGCGCGGGCCAACTTCGACAATTCGAGCGTGGGACGGCAATGTAATCGTCATGAACCTCTCCTATCGTGGCACTCATCTATGATCGACGAACGGCCTCGGGGGCATTTCCTGCACGGCACGGCGGATGCGGGTCGATAATAATGCTCGCCAATAGGTTACGCGAAAATTGTGATCGTAACTGCCTAAACTTTTATGAATCGGTAAGGTTTCAGTTACTTGTTCGCCGCATTGTATATTGAACGGGCGTCGAAAAATCTGCGATTCTTGTACGATGACTACTTATCTTGGATGGTCGGCACACGCGTAGGGTTCCGGTGAAGGGGGAAAAGGTCATGTCGGGGGAGCGTTATTATGCCGTCGATTGCAGTACGCATGCCAAGCGAGCCCTGGTTTGGACGGTATCGCGGCGCTACGAAGGGTCTGACAACGTAAGCTATGTCGTGCTTCAGCGCACCGACGACCCGACGATTCGCAAAACCCTGGCAGCGTCCGTTTTGGGCGATCGAAAACGCTACCAGGCATCCTGAGTTTTTCGCTCACTCATCGTTCGGTGCGAAGATGATGAGTTCCGCCCCGTCCTCGACCAGATCGCCGACCGCATAGCGCACCGACTCGACCTTGCCGTCGGCCGGTGCCGTAATGGTATGTTCCATCTTCATCGCCTCCAGCACCAGCAGAGCGGTGCCGCGCCGGATTTCGGCACCGGCACTGGTCAGGATCTGAATGATCCGTCCCGGCATCGGCGCGGTCAGCCGCCCGCCGCCCGCCGCCTCCATTGGGGCGGCCGCCAGCGGATCGATTAGCGTCAGGCGATGTTGAGCGCCCGCCCGAAGTATCACGAGATCCCCGCCCTGCACCACCACGCGAGCCGTTGACGTGACCCCGTCCAGGCTGAAGCGAAGCGCACCCGAGGCATCGTCGGCGCCCGCCAGCTCGACCGAACGACCCGGCAGGTCCAATCTGAACCGACCATGGCCCAGCGGATGCGCGCGCAGGCCCAGTATCGTCTCGCCATCCCGAAACGACAGATCCTGATAACCGTCGCCATTCAGCCGCCATGACGTGGCCAGGTTCCAGGGAGACCAGGGATCGGCCGACCCGGCGGCGGCGGCTTCGACCGCCCGCTGCCGATCGAGCAGGATACGCAAGGCCGCCGCCGCCAACGTTTCGGCCACGGCCGGAAGCATTGGCGGGACCAGAGCCGCCCCGTGCCGGCCGATAAAACCGGTATCCAGTTCGGCCGCGCCGAACGCCGGATGCGCGGCGATGGCGGAGAGAAAACCCAGATTGGTCGTGACGCCGACGATCTCGTAATCGGCCAACGCCCGGCCAAGCCGCCGCACCGCCCGCGCCCGATCGAGATCCCACACGATCAGCTTGGCGATCATTGGGTCGTAATGCACCGAGATGGCATCGCCCGCCCGCACGCCGGTATCGACGCGGACATGCGGCCCTTCCGCGGGCGCGCTCAGATGAACCAGCCGGCCGGTCGAGGGGCGAAAATCGCGCGCCGGATCCTCGGCATAGACCCGAACCTCGATGGCATGGCCGTTGATCTGAAGCTCGTCCTGGCGCAGCGGCAGCGTGCCGCCGGCCGCGACGCGCAATTGCCACTCGACCAGATCCTGGCCGGTGATCGCCTCGGTCACCGGATGCTCGACCTGGAGCCGCGTGTTCATTTCCATGAAATAGAAGGCGTCGCCCTCGGCGATGAACTCGACGGTGCCGGCCCCGACATAGCCGATCGCGCGCGCCGCAGCACAGGCGGCCTCGCCCATGACACGCCGCCGCTCGGGCGACAGGCCCGGCGCCGGGGCCTCCTCCACGACTTTCTGATGGCGGCGCTGGATCGAGCAATCGCGCTCGAACAGCGAGACGATATTGCCGTGGCCGTCGGCGAAAACCTGAATTTCGATATGGCGCGGCCGGGTCAGATATTTCTCGACCAGCACCTGATCGTCGCCGAAAGACGACGCCGCCTCGCGCTTGGCGGAGGCAAGGGCGTCGGCGAAACCGTCCGCCGCCTCCACGATCCGCATGCCCTTGCCGCCGCCACCGGCCGACGCCTTGATCAGCACCGGGTAGCCGATGCCCCCGGCCGCCGCCGCCAGCACCGCCGGGTCCTGGTCAGCGCCGTGATAGCCCGGCACCAACGGCACGCCGGATTTCTCCATCAGGGCCTTGGCCGCGGATTTCGAGCCCATCGCGCGGATCGCCGCGGCCGGCGGCCCGATGAACACGAGGCCGGCCGCGGCACAGGCGTCGGCGAAGGCGGCATTCTCCGAGAGAAAGCCGTAACCGGGGTGGATCGCCTGGGCGCCCGAGTTTTTGGCGGCGGCGATGATCTTGTCGATGACGAGGTAGCTCTCGCGCGCCGGCGATGGGCCGATCGGATAGGCCTCGTCGGCCAGATCGACATGGCGCGCGTTCGCATCGGCCTCGGAATAGACCGCGACCGTGCGGATGCCGAGAAGCTGCGCCGTCTTGATGACCCGGCAGGCGATCTCGCCGCGGTTGGCGATCAGGATCTTGTCGAACATGGATTTGGTTCCCTCAGCCCCGCCGCCAGGGCGGCAGGCTCTTGTTGAGGAAAGCGCCAATGCCCTCCCTGCCCTCGTGCGAGACCCGCCGCTCGGCAATCCGGCGGCCGGTTTCGGTGATGAGCCCGTCATCGACCGGGTGGCCTGCCACCAGGAACACCAGATCCTTCGCCTCGGCTTGGGCGATCGGCGCGCCTTGGAGCAATGAAGCCAGCACCGCCTCGACCGCGCCATCAAGCGCCTCGGGGGATACGACGTCATGGACCAGCCCGATCGCACAGGCCCGCGCCGCCGACATCACCTCGGCAGTCAGGAAATAGCGCCGCGCCTGACGCAACCCGATCGCGGCCACGACATAGGGGCTGATCGCCGCCGGGATCAGGCCGAGCTTCACTTCCGACAAGCAGAAGCTCGCTCTGTCGGACGCAATCGCGATGTCGCAGGCCGCGACCAGCCCGACGCCACCGCCATAAGCGGCACCCTGGACCACACCGATCACCGGCTTGGGCAGGCGGTCGAGCGTATGCATCAGCCGCGCCAGCTTTTCGGCATCGATCTGATTTTGCGCGCGCGTATAGAGGGCCATGCGCCGCATCCAGTCGAGATCGGCCCCGGCGGAAAAACTTTTGCCGGCGCCGCGCAGAACCACGGCGCGCACCGCCGCATTCGCGCCCAACGCTTCGAGGCGCCCGGTCATGTCGGCGATCAGCGCATCGTCGAAGGCGTTGTGCAGGTCAGGCCGGTTGAGCGTCAGCGTGGCGATGCCGCGCGCATCGATCGTTTGGAGTAGAGTTTCGGTCATGTCCTGCCTCACATCCGGAACAGGCCGAATTTGCTCGGCTCGATCGGCGCGTTGAGTGCCGCCGAGAGACCGAGGCCAAGCACCAGCCGCGTCTCAGTCGGATCGATTACGCCGTCATCCCACAGCCGTGCGCTGGCGTAATAGGGATGGCCTTGCGTCTCGTACTGCGCCCGGATCGGCGCCTTGAATTTCTCTTCCTCCTCAGCCGGCCACGCCTTGCCGGCCGCCTCGACATTATCGCGGCGCAAGGTCGCCAGCACCGAGGCGGCCTGTTCGCCGCCCATCACGCTGATCCGCGCATTGGGCCACATCCACAGGAAGCGCGGCTGATAGGCCCGGCCGCACATACCGTAATTGCCGGCACCGAAACTGCCGCCGATGATCACGGTGAATTTCGGGACATTGGCGGTCGCCACCGCCGTCACCATCTTGGCGCCATCCTTGGCGATGCCGCCCGCCTCGTATTTCCGCCCGACCATGAAGCCGGTGATGTTCTGCAAGAATACCAGCGGAATGCCGCGCTGGGCGCAGAGTTCAATGAAATGCGCGCCCTTCTGCGCAGACTCGGAGAACAGGATGCCGTTATTGGCGACAATGCCGACCGGATAGCCCCAGATATGGGCGAAGCCGGTGACCAGCGTGGTGCCGTAAAGCTGCTTGAATTCATCGAGTTCGGAATCATCGACGATGCGGGCGATGATCTCGCGCACGTCATAGGGCTTGCGGGTGTCTTTGGGCACGATGCCATAGATTTCCCGCGCCTCGAAACGCGGCGCGCGCGGCGAACGCAGATCGATATTCGGCCGCTTGACGCTGTTCAGCGAGGCGACGATGCGCCGAGCGATGCCGAGCGCATGGGCATCGTTCTGGGCATAATGATCGGTCACGCCGGAGACGCGGCTATGGACATCGGCGCCGCCCAGATCCTCGGCACTCACCACCTCGCCGGTCGCCGCCTTGACCAGCGGCGGCCCGCCCAGAAAGATCGTGCCCTGATTCTTCACAATGACCGATTCATCCGACATGGCCGGCACATAGGCGCCGCCCGCGGTGCAGGAACCCATGACGACCGCGATCTGCGGAATCCCGGCCGCAGACATCTGCGCCTGATTATAGAAGATCCGGCCGAAATGATCGCGATCGGGAAAGACCTCGTCCTGATTGGGCAGATTGGCCCCGCCGCTATCGACCAGGTAAAGGCATGGCAGCCGGTTCTCGCGCGCGATTTCCTGGGCGCGCAGATGCTTCTTCACCGTCACCGGGTAATAGGTGCCGCCCTTGACCGTGGCATCGTTGGCGACAATGACGCATTCCCGGCCCATGACCCGGCCGATACCGGTAATGATTCCGGCTCCGGCGATGTCGCCGCCATACAGACCGTGGGCGGCCAGCTGCGAGAATTCCAGGAACGGCGAGCCCGGATCGATCAGCCCGCGCACCCGATCGCGCGGCAACAGCTTACCGCGCGCCAGATGCTTGGCCCGCGCCGCCTCGCCGCCACCCAGCCGGACCCGATCAACCTCGGCCCGCAGATCGGCGACCTGCGCCGCCATGGCTTCCTCATTACCCCGGAACGCCTCGGAACGGGGATCGACGGCACTCGACAGGATGGTCATGAAGTCTGGGTCCAGGCGCGGC
>JAXDMU010000005.1:0-3469 GCA_034665905.1 Aliidongia sp.
CCGATTACAAGTACGTCTGTCTCTTCGGCCATATGAGAATTCTCCAAGTTGGATAAGGCGCCAAGGATGCAGGGTGTACATGACGTATACCATTTTCACAAAAAACATTTCGATAAATATTGGTCAAACCGGTTTGAAGCGGCGTTTACAACAGGCATTGGTTGATTAGTACGCGCGTAACTTCTCGGGTCTGTCGCCGCACGCTTGTTTAGGAGGTGGTAACGATTTTCGAGTGCCGACCCGAATCGACACGCAACCACCGAAACCGAATCTCTGGAGGCGAGACCGCTGTCCGAGGGATGGGGAGTATCGTCCGGCGATATCGTGGTGTGGTAGTTCCGGAGGGCCGCGGGAACCGGCGCCACGTCGGTCCTGGAAACAGGGTCCCGACCGGGAACAGAATCGGCCGAATTTGCCCGGTTCGGACAATGTGTCGCGGGTTAAACGGCAAAAACCGGCCCGGCGCGGGGGGCTACACTCCCGCGACTCGGGGCCGGATCGATGGGAACGAGGTTTGGCCGGTCAGACCGCGACCGCTTCGAGAACCGACATCGGCGAGTGGTCGAGGGGGTGGACCCCGACGCTTCGCCAGCCCGACGCGTCGAGCAGTTTCTCCAATTCCGGCACGGTGCGCTGGCTGCCGGTGCTGATGCACAACATATGAACATCGAAGAGCTTGGCGAAATGCGGTTCGGTGGGGCCGGGCACGATCAATTCGCAGATAAAGAAGCGGGCACCCGGTTTCGCCGCCGTGCGAGCGACGCTCAGGATGGTGACGCATTCTGCGTCATTCCAATCATGCACAATGTGCTTCATGAAATAGGCATCGGCTGGCGGAACCGCCTTGAACATATCGCCCCCGGTATGGACCATGCGGCCCACCAGATCCGGGTGGAATGGCTGGTGCTGCGCCACTGCGGCCGTGACCTCGGGCAAATCGAAGACGATGCCCGAAGCGTTCGGTCGACCGCGCAACAATTCCGCCAGCAGACCGCCATGGCCGCCGCCCACGTCGCACAGCACGCCAGCGTCAGGCAGCCGTCCGGCCAGCAGCTGGCAAATCGCATGGGCTTCGGCCGCCGAATAGCTCGACATCGCCTGCTGGAAAACA
This sequence comes from Aliidongia sp., assembly GCA_034665905.1. Classification (GTDB taxonomy): domain Bacteria; phylum Pseudomonadota; class Alphaproteobacteria; order ATCC43930; family CGMCC-115725; genus JAXDMU01. The sequence goes on from JAXDMU010000005.1 coordinate 1,112, forward strand.
CCGGCATAGGCCGCGTTCTGCCGGAAATAGTCAAACAGCGTCACGCCGAATTCGCGGGGAAAGCCATCGGGCGTACCGGCCCGAATCAGCTCGGGCAGATGCCGCCAAACGGCGTAATGAACCGGCCCTTCCTCCAACAAGACGAGGCCCCGCAGGGATTGCGGATGGTCGCCGCGCAGCATCGCCGCTCCGGGATTGATGGTGAATGACCGATCCGTCCCTTCCGACAACAGGCCGATGCAGGCGAGTGCACGCAACAGGCGATAGAGCAGCGCCGCGTCGGCGTTGATGTCTTTCGACAATTCCGCCGAACTGCGCGCAACGCCATCGGCAAGATGATCGAAAACCCCGAGAGCGACGCCGGCATGCAATATCTGACTCCGCCACCGTCCGGAAACGAGGCCGATGAGGTCTCCCGGCGTAAGCGCGTTTGTGGTCATGTTTTACCCTTTCAAAATGCTGCGATCCGTTCCGGCAAATCCGGGACGGCCAGGTACCTGGAATGCTCGTCGAAGTGCTGCCAGCTTGACGCGTTTCATCTAAATTGCCTTGTATTGTGGCAAATCCTGCTCTGAATACGGTGCCGCATCAAGATTCATCGACGCGGGAATACGATTTCAAGCAATGGTTGATAGTTTACTATTTTACCGTCAGTAACCGCCAGCGCTTTGTTTCCAGAGGCCGGCTCGTCTCCCGACGGAATTGCGATTGTCTCTGAACGGCGTCGATGCCGGCGGGACCATCGACCAGACGGCTGAGGGCACCCTCCAGTTGCGCACGCGCTATCGCCCGGCGGCAACGCCGGCTGCTGACGGCGTGCAGATTACCATCCAGGGGCGCACACCGACTCTTTCCGGCATGCCGGTCGTGGTTCCGATCTGCGTTTCGTGGGCATTGCGGTGAATGGGATCCAGGCAAGCCCGCTCGCCGGATGATGTCGTTTCAGCGCGCCGGCGCCGCCAGAAACAGCAGCCGGGCCGCGCCATAGCGCCGATCGTCGCGCAGCGTGAAGCCCGCCGGCAGATCAGGCTCTTCCTTCGCGCCGATTTCCAGGACGATGAGCGTCGCAGGCTCGAACCAACCGGCCGCGCCGAGAGCGACCAGCGCGGCACCGCCCAGCCCCTTGCCATAGGGCGGATCGAGAAAGGCCAATCCGACCGGTGCCGCGGCCGGTGGCGGGCGTGTCGCGTCGCCGGCCAGGATGCGGCTGTTTACCTCTTCGCCCAACATCGCGATATTGGTCGCGAGCAGCTTGCGGATCGCCGGGGCCAGTTCGAGGAAACTCACCTGGGCCGCACCGCGCGACAGTGCTTCGAGGCCGAGCGCCCCGGTGCCGGCGAACGCGTCGAGCACTCGCCGCGCCAGCAACGGCGAGCCACCGGCGGCGAAGCGGCCATGTTCCAGAATATTGAACAAAGCCTCGCGCGCCCGGTCGCTGGTCGGGCGGACGGTATCGCCCTCCGGCACCAGCAACTTTCGGCCGCGATGCTTACCCGCGACGATGCGCATCGCGCCCGCGCGGTTTGGCGCCGCTTTTGTCCGGCTTGCTCTCGGCCTGGTGCGGCCGGAACGGCTTCGGCATCCGGCGCGGCCGCGGCGGCACAGCCGGTTCCGCTGGCTTTACGCTCGATTCGGCCGAAATCGCCGCCGGGCGCTTGCCTTTGTCACGGGCCGGGCCGAGGCCCAGCTGATCGCGCAGCACGCGGCGCGGCACTTCCTCGATCTCGCCGCGCGGCAGCGTACCGAGCTGGAACGGGCCGTAAGACAAGCGGATCAGCCGGTTGACCGTGCAGCCCAGATGTTCGAAGACGCGGCGCACCTCGCGATTCTTACCTTCGGTCAGCGTCATCACGCACCAGGCATTGGCGCCTTGCTGGCGCTCCAGCTCGGCCTTGATCGGGCCGTAGCGCACGCCGTCGATCGTCACGCCGCGCTCCAACGCCAGCAGCCGCTCCGGCGCCACGGTACCGTGGATGCGGACCTTGTAGCGGCGGATCCAGCCGGTCGACGGCAGTTCCAGCTTGCGCGCCAGCTCGCCGTCATTGGTCAGCAGAATCAGCCCTTCGGAATTGAGGTCGAGCCGCCCGACCGAGATGACCCGGCCGATTTCGGCGGGCAGCGCGTCGAACATCGTCTCGCGGCCCTTTTCGTCCTTGTGGCTCGTCACCAGCCCGGACGGCTTGTGATAACGCCAAAGCCGCGTCGGCTCGGGTTCGGCCAGCGGCTTGCCATCGACCAGCACGATCGAGCCGGGCGCCACGGTGACGGCCGGGCTGGTCAGCACCTGACCGTCGATCGCGACCCGGCCTTCGACGACCCAGCGCTCGGCCTCGCGCCGCGAACAGAGGCCGGCACGCG
>JAXDMU010000006.1:0-9389 GCA_034665905.1 Aliidongia sp.
CGCGCCCGTGCTGTGCCATCCAGATTATGTGCCAGCCCAGCATCAGCACGGCGACGCACAGAATGGCGACCGTGAAAATCTCCTGGCCGATTCCTTCCAACGCCTGGGACAGGGCGCCCGCGAACACCGCGACGAACGCCGCGCCGAGGATTCCGGCCCCGACGCCGCCAGCGACCCAGCGACCGCGCGCCGGAACGCCTTCGGAAGCGGCAAGCACGATGCCGACGATCAGCCCGGCCTCAAGGATTTCACGAAACACAATCAGCAGACTAGCCAGCATGGTTCTTACCTCGATCGGACGGCAATGCGCCACATCCGCAGATATTGAGAACTATTCGCAGTTCCGTTGGTAACGCAAATCATTCTCATCAGCAAGCGCTTTGTGCGTTTCGCCAAACATTTGGCGGACGATCGGAGCGTCGGCGCCCAGAGCCGGCACGGGCCGTCGCCCACGCGGCGCAGATGAGCCATTACCGATATCCGGGAAAGGTAAAAAAACCTTTTAAAATCAGCCGTATAACCTAACCATACCGCGATACCGCGACCCAACCTCTTCCAACAAAAGCATTTTTTTCCATTGACTCTCGCATCGCCAGGTCTTACCAACCCGCTTCCGCCCGAACCCGCCTGGGATCGGGCCGCCCCTTTTGAGTTCGGGATCGATGAAGACCTTTTCCGCCAAGCCGTCCGATCTGGACAAGCGCTGGACGCTGATCGACGCTGATGGGGTGGTGCTCGGCCGCCTCGCGACGATCATCGCCAATCATCTCCGCGGCAAGCATAAGCCGACCTACACCCCGCATATGGATTGCGGCGATTTCATCGTCGTGGTCAATGCCGAGAAAGTGCATCTGACTGGTAACAAGCGCCAGGGCAGCATCTTCTACTGGCACACCGGCTATGCCGGCGGCATCAAGGGCCGCTCCAAGGGCCAGATCCTCGATGGCAAGCATCCGGAACGGGTGATCGAGAAGGCGGTCGAGCGCATGGTGCCGCGTGGCCCGCTCGGTCGGCAGATCATGAGCCATCTGCGCGTCTATGCCGGCCCGGCCCATCCGCACGAAGCGCAACAGCCCGTGACGCTGGATGTCGCCGCCCTCAATCCGAAGAATAAGCGAGTTGCCTGATATGTCCGACCTACAGTCGCTCGGCACGCTCAAGGCCGCGCTCGTCTCCGCCCAGACCCATCCTGCCGCACCGTCTCAGCCGGTCGATGAGGCCGAAAGCGTCGTGCCCAAGATCGATAATCTTGGCCGCGCCTATGCCACCGGCAAGCGCAAGGACGCGGTCGCCCGTGTCTGGATCAAGCGCGGTACCGGCAAATTCACCGTGAACGGCCGCGATGCCGTGACCTATTTCGCCCGCCCCGTGCTGCGCATGCTGCTGGCCCAGCCTTTCGTGATCGTCGATCGCGTCAGCCAGTTCGACGTGATCTGCACCGTTGCCGGCGGCGGCCTGTCCGGTCAGGCCGGTGCCGTCCGTCATGGCATCTCGAAAGCATTGACTTATTACGAGCCGGGCCTGCGTCCGGTGCTGAAGGCGCAAGGATTCCTGACCCGCGACAGCCGTATCGTTGAACGCAAGAAATACGGCAAGGCCAAGGCCCGCCGCAGCTTCCAGTTCTCGAAGCGCTAGACGCGACCACATTCGTGTCTTTGGAAAAAGCGCTTCGGGAAACCGGAGCGCTTTTTTTCTTGGGGTAAGCTTCTCTTGTCGTAAGTGGAGGCGCGCATGACCTTCAAGGTTTTCATCGATGGCGAGGCCGGCACCACGGGCCTGCAAATCCAGGCGCGTCTGGCCAAACGCCGCGATTTGACGCTGGTTTCGATCGATCCGGCCCGGCGCAAGGAGCCGGCCGCGCGCGCCGAATGTCTTAACGGCGTCGATCTTGTGATCCTGTGTCTGCCTGATGAGGCGGCGCGCGAGGCTGTGGCGCTCATTGAACGCCCGCAGGTCAAGGTGATCGACGCCTCGAGCGCGCATCGCGTGGCGCCGGGCTGGCTCTATGGCTTTCCCGAAAGCGAGCCCGGTCAGCGGGCGGCGATTGTCGCGGCGAACCGGGTCAGCAATCCCGGTTGCTATTCGACTGCCGCGATCGCCCTACTGCGCCCGCTGGTGCGCGGCGGGATTTTGCCGGCCGATTGGCCGGTGACGATCAATGGCGTGTCCGGCTATAGCGGCGGCGGCAAGGCGATGATCGCCGAGTTCATGGATGTCGGGACCGTCGTTCCGTATCGCATCTACGCCATGGGCCTTGAGCACAAGCATGTGCCGGAAATCCAGATGCGTGTCGGGCTGAGCCACCTGCCGCTCTTCGCCCCCGCGGTCGGCCGCTATGCCCAAGGCATGATCGTCGAGGTGCCGTTGCAACTTTGGGCGCTGCCGCAATCGGCAACGCCGGAGCGGATCTATGCCGCCCTGGCCGATGCCTATGCCGGCGAGCGTTTCATTGAGGTCGCTTCGCTCGCGGAAGCGGCCGCGCTCAAAACCTTGGACCCGCAAGGTCTGAACGGAACCAACCGCCTGCGGCTTTATGTTTTCGGCAATGCCGCGCGGGGCCAGGTGCGCTTGGTCGCCCTGCTCGACAATCTTGGTAAAGGGGCGTCCGGGGCGGCCGTCCAAAATCTGAACCTCATGCTCGGGCTCAATGAAGCGGAGGGTTTGCAATGAGTGGCCTGATTCTGCCGTTTCTCGGTAAGCGGCCAGTGATCGCGCCCGACGCCTTCATCGCCCCCAATGCGACGCTGATCGGCGATACCGAGATCGGCGCCGGCAGCGGTGTTTGGTTCGGCTGCGTGCTGCGCGGCGACGGCAATTTCATCCGGGTAGGCGCGCGGGTGAATATCCAGGACGGCACTGTGGTGCATGTCTCGGCCAAGGGCTGGGGCACGACCATCGGCGACGATGTCTCGATCGGCCATATGGCACTGATCCATGCCTGCGTGCTGGAACCGGAAAGCTTCGTCGGCATGGCGGCGGTGGTGATGGATCGGGTGGTGGTGGAGAGCGGCGCCATGGTGGCGGCCGGCGCGCTAGTGACGCCGGGCAAGCGCGTAAAGCGCGGCGAGCTTTGGGCCGGGCGACCGGCCCGGCTGCTGCGCGAATTGACCGACGAGGATTATGCGAATATGGCGGGAACTGCGAGCGGCTACGCGCAACTCGCCCAGGCTTACCGGGCGGAAGCCGCGCGGGTTTCTGGATGAAGTTGAAATTTGCCGGAAATCGCGCACAGGAGTAGAAGTTTTCTCCGAATTCGCCTATCTCATCGAATGATGTGTGCGAGGAGGAATCGATGACCGACGACAAGACACCGATGCCGGGCTGTTTCGATTGTGCGACCAATGCGACGGGGCGCCTCGACGAGATGTTCGTCGGCATGGTGCAGGCCAAGCGGCTGGCACTGGGCCAGCGACCGGCCGAGCGGGCGGTGTTCCGCAAGTTGCACGGTACGGTCGCCGGCCGGCTGGACATGCGGCCGGATCTGCCGCCCGAACTCAGGGTCGGGGTCTTCGCCAGGACATCGCTGCCGGCCTGGGTGCGGTTTTCCAGTGATACCACGCCGACATCGCCGGATCTGGGCTCGACACTCGGCATCGGGCTGAAATTATGGGGTGTGGATGGGGTCAATGCGTTGGGCGAAGCCGGTGATGTCGCCGATTTCATCATGCAGAATTACCCGGTGTTCTTCGTCGATAATGCCCAAGAAATGTGCGAATTCACCTATGCCGGTGTCGTGCTGGGGGATTATCCGACCTATCTGAAGCAGCATCCCAAGACCGATGCCATCCTGAAGAAGATGGCAGCGCAGATCGACGGCAGCGTGCTGACCACGCAATATTGGGCGATCCTGCCGTTCGATTTCGGTGCGGCCAATTACGCGCGCTATTCGCTGGTTCCCGAGCCGCCGCCGCCCGCGCAGCCGGCGATCAATGTGCCGACCGACGATCCGAACTATCTGGCGGGCGATCTGGCGCACCGGCTGTCCGGCGATGAATATCGCTTCACCTTCATGGTGCAAATTGTCCCGAAATCGGCGAATCCGCCGCTCGACGAGGCCACCAAGGAATGGCCGACCGATAAATATCCCTATGTGCCGGTCGCGACGCTGATTCTGCCCAAGCAGGAAATCACCGTGCGCGGGCAGTCCGATTATGGCCAGGAATTGTCGTTCAACATCTGGCGCACCCCGGTCGAGCAGACCCCGCAGGGCAGCATCGCCGCCGCACGCAAGGTGGTTTACAATCATGGTGCGGCGCTGCGCCATCAAGCCAACGGCCAACCGGTGCAACAGCCATTGCAGCCGCGCGAGGCGGCGGCTGGCCCGACCGAAGACAATTGCATCGTCAAGGCGGTGATCTATCCGGCGATCGGCGTGGCGCGAGTCGGCAACGCGCCCGAGGGCTATGTCGTCGGCCCGGAAGTGACCAATCCCAAGCCGAAAATGGCCGACACCGCGAAGGGCAAGAACCCCTATCGCGATGCCGAGGGGCGGCTTTATCCCGAAGCGGCGCGGTTCCGCATCTATGGCTGCAACGCCCGCGGCGAGATCGTCAGGGAATTGACGGCACCCGGTTCCGGGGCGGATATTTCCTGGACCGCGCATCTCGCCAACAAAAAGGCCGCCTGGTACAGCTTCCAACTCGCCCTCGACATTCCCGAGGCGGCGTCGGTCGATCCGAGCACCTTGCGCAACGCTACAGTCAGCGATCGCGAAGCGCTGATTCTCGATGCCGGGCCGCATACCATCCGCGCCGGCCATGGCAAGCAGAGCCATGAGATGGTCGCCGGGCGCTTCATGCATCAGGGGCCAAAAGTCTATCTCGGCAAGATGTGGTGCGACGGCGATGCGCGGCTGCTGGTCACCGGTGGCCGGGGCTATTCCGCCTCGTGCGACGGCAGCATCGCCATCACCTTCGCCAATAATGAAGGCTGGCACGACGATGTGTCGGACGGGCCGATCACCGCCAAAGTGGTCTATGGCGGCACCGAGTTGCCGGTGACGCCGTCCTGGCTGGTCGTGGCGCCGCCCAATTACGGGCCGCAGGAAAAATCCGTGCGGACCATGTGGGATCTGATGCGCGACGTGGCGATCAAGTCCGGCACGCTGCCCAAGCCGGCTCGGCCGTCGTTCACCTATGACATCTATCCGGTGTTCGAGCGGATGACCGGGCTGCAATGGGTCAATGCCGGGTTTGCCGCCGGGTTCGGCTGGAACTCGCCGGCCGATTTCACCAAGCCGGACTGGATCGCCCGGCTGAACGACCGCAGTCTCGCCAATCAGGAAACGCGGCGCGTGCTGAAGAACTCGTTCCGCCATCCGCAGACCGATGCGTGGTCGCCTGTGCCGTGGCCCTGGGTTTATGGCGACGCCATGGCGATCCCGACGCCGGAAACGCCGCTCGCCTTCAGCGCCTTGAGCCAGACCCAACTCGATATGCTCGACCAGTGGGTTGCCGGCGATTTCGAGGATGATTGGGGCCAGGTGCCGGTCTATACCGAGTTCGATCAGGTGCCGCTCAAGGAACAGGGCGACATGCTGACCAAGGCGGCACTGGAATTCTGCCTCGCCGACGCCTTTCATCCCGGCTGCGAAATGACTTGGCCGGTGCGCGCCGCGACGATGTATATGGCACCGTTCCGCTTCGCCCACGCCCCCGATGGCTGGATCGAGCCGAGCATGGGCGAGATCCTGTCGAGCGACACGGTCACCATCCCGAACGGCCCGCTTTACGGCCAGGTTCCGGGCGGGATCACCCGCTGGATGGCACTGCCCTGGCAGACCGACACGGCAAGCTGCCGCTCGGGCTATACCCGCGCCTATGACCCCTATGTCCCGACCTTCTGGCCGGCACGCGTGCCCAATCAGGTACTGACCCGGCAGAATTACGACATCGTCATGGATGCCAAACAGCCGGAACAGGTGCGCCTGGCCGCCTTCGCCAACCGTGCCGCCTGGATCGCCCCGCTGGGCACGGCCAGCTATACCGCCCAGATCAACAACATGATCCATCATTTCGATCATCTGGGCGTGGTCGAGGTCAATCCGGGGCCGAGCGACGCGGCCGGTAAGGCGTTATTCCCGCCCTTCATCTCGGTCGAGGACGAGCATCGCCCGATCGTCGATCCGGTCACGGTCGCCCAGGCTGGATCGCACCGGAAAACCATGATGACCGCCGACCCGACCGGCGGCGGGGCGCATCACGCGCCCGACGCGGTGCTCGACCCGACCGGGATCGACAAGCTGAACCGGTTCCCGCGCGGGTTGCGCCGCTGACGAACCGGATGATCGAGGCGGATGCGGTCGTGGTCGGCGCCGGGCCGGCCGGGGCCGCCTTCGCGCTTAATCTCGCGCCGCTGCGCAACGTGCTGGTGGTGGACCGACGCGTGGTGCCGGCCGCGCGCATCGGCGAATCACTGGCCCCGGCGGCACGCCGACTGCTGGGCGATATGGCGCTGTGGGACGCGTTCCTGGCCGAGGGGCACGAGCCGCACCATGGCGGGCGCTCGGTCTGGGGCGGGCCGCGGCCGGTCGAGGCCGATGGGCTGCGCGATCTCGATGGGCCGGGCTGGCATCTCGATCGCGGCAAATTCGATCACTGGCTGCGCGCGATCGCGACCGCACGCGGGGCGGCCCTGCTGGTGCCGGCGAGCCTGGGTGCCGTTGCGAAAGAGGAAGGGTTTTGGCATCTCGATCTCGATTTCGCCGGGCGGCGCGTGCCGGTGCGGGCCCGGCTGCTGGTCGATGCCGGCGGGCGCGGCTCACCGCTGCTGCGCCGCTTCGGCGTGCGCCGCGTGGCACAAGACCGGCTGGTCTGCGGCTGGCTCCACGGCACCGACGCGCGCGCGCGGCAGGCCGGGCTGACCGATATCGAGGCCGAGGCGGACGGCTGGTGGTACAGCGCCTCGCTGCCGGGCGGACGGCGGGTCGTGGCGTTTCACACTGATGCCGATTTGCCGGCGGCCGGCTGCGCGTGCGACCGGGACGGGCTGTTGCGGCGTTTGTCCGGCCTGGGGTTTCTGGCCGAACGGCTCGCGTCCGGCGGTTTCGTGGCGGACGCCGAGGCCGGCTTCTGTGCCGCGCACAGTGCCGCACTGACCGAACCGGCCGACGCGGATTGGCTGGCGATCGGCGATGCGGCATTGAGCTTCGACCCGCTGTCGTCGCAAGGTCTGTTCAACGCGCTTTATACCGGGCTCGCTGCGGCCGAGGCGGCCGACCGATATCTGGGCGGCGAGGCCGGTGCGCTGGGGGCGTACGGCGCGAGCGTCCGCTCGATCGGTGCGGCCTACCGCGCGCATCTGGCGGAATGGTACGGGCTGGAGCGCCGCTGGGCCGACCGGCCGTTCTGGCAGCGCCGACTGAAGCAAAAAACTTTGCAGCCCGCCAGCGAGCCGTCGGTATAATGACCGCCCGAGCCGGTGCGTTCGATGCCGGGTTTTCTCAACCGATCGAGCTTGAGAACCATGCCCCTGCCGTCGAATATCCTGCTGTGCGCCGGCTTGGCGATTCTGCTCTGGACGGCAATTGGCTGGCCCTTGGCGCACCGAATCCTGGCCGACCGGGCGCTGGCGCTCGCCTGCGCCCCGGCCTTGGGCTGGGCGGTGTTCAATGCGGCGGCGCTGCCGATCCTGCTGGTGGCACCCTTCACCCGCCCGGTCCTGGCGGCGCTGGTCGTTGGCGCCGTGCTTGTCGCCCTCACCCAGCGGAAAGCCTCCCGGCCGACGGGTGAGACAGCGATTTCCTGGTGGGCCTATGGGCTGGCGGTGCTGCTGGCGCTTGCCCCGGTCATCGCACTCCTGCCGAAATTCGTCGAGGGCGGCGTGTTGCTGGCTGATCCGCTCTACGACCATTCCAAGGTCTCGATGATCGACGACATCGCCCGGCTCGGTCTGCCGGCCGGCAACCCGTATTACGGCGCGGCCGGGGCGCCGGCGCATCTGGGATATTATTATCTCTGGCATTTCGGCGCGGCGATCTTCGCCCGTCTGCTCGGCATTTCCGGCTGGGAGGCCGATATCGCGCTGACCGGCGTGACCGCTTTCGCCTCGCTCGCTTTAATGATGGGCTTGGCGGTCTGGTTCAGCGGTCGGAGGAGTGCCGCGTTCTGGGTCGTGATCCTGTGCGCGCCGCTGACGATGCGGCCGGTTCTGGGCTTCGTTTTGGGATCGGAATATTCTCACGCGCTGCTGGTCGGCGATAATGAGCTGGAAGGTTGGCTGCGTCAGGCGGTTTGGGTCCCGCAACATCTGGCCTCGGCGAATGCTGTGCTGCTCGCTTTGGTGCTGATGGCGCGCCTGACCGATCGGCCGAGCCGGTTGCTCGTGCCGGTGCTGGCGCTGGTCGTGGCGGCAGGATTCGAAAGCTCGACCTGGATCGGCGGCGTCACCTTCGCCGCCGCAGCGTTGCCGGTCGGCGCGTGGTTGCTCTATTCGGCCGAATCGGCGGGGCGGCGCCGGCTGCTCGGCACAGGTTGCCTCGCCGCGGCACTGGCGCTGGTCCTCGTCATCCCGTTTCTGCACGACGAATATCTGGCGACCGCGGCGCGCGGCATCGGCGTGCCGATCGCGCTGCATCCATATGAGGTGCTCGGGCCGTTTTTTCCGGAAACGCCGCGCCGGCTGCTCGATCTGCCCGGGTTCTGGCTGATCTTTCTGGCGATCGAATTCCCGGCGATCTATCCGGTCGGCGTGATCGCGCTCGGCCGGTTTCTCGCCGCCGCCGAGACGCCGAAGGCCGCCAGAATCCTGGCCGGCGGTCTGGCGCTGCTCGCGGCGACCGGCGGAGTCATCACCTGGCTGTTCATGAGCATCATCGCCAACAACGATCTGGGCTGGCGCGCGATTCTGCCGGCGGTGATGGTGCTGACGATCTTCGCCGCCGCCGGCCTGTCGCGCTGGCTCGCCGCGCGCGCCTGGATGCCGGCCGGCGCGGCGCTTCTCCTGGCGCTGCTCGGCCTGCCCGATGCGCTCGATTTCATGCGTGCCAACGCGACCGGTATCGCGAACCCGGCCGCCGCCCGCTTCGCGCAATCCCCCGCATTGTGGGACGCGGTGCGCCGGCTGTCGGCACCCGACGAGCGCGTCGCCAACAACCCGGTGTTCATGGCGAGCGCACTCACCTGGCCGGTCAACATCTCGTGGGCACTGTTCGCCGACCGCCGCTCCTGCTTCGTCGGCCGCGATCTGGCCCAAGCCTATGTGGCACTGCCCGCCGCCGAGATCGAGCGGCTGGAGGCGCTGTTCGAACGGATCTTCGCCGGAGACGGTACGCCGGACGAGATTCAGGCGCTGGCAGAGCGCTATCAGTGCCGGCTGATCGTGGTGACGCCGGACGATGGTGCCTGGACACAGGACGGCTTCGCCGCCAGCCCGTTCTATCGGCGGGTCGA
>JAXDMU010000007.1:0-2648 GCA_034665905.1 Aliidongia sp.
ATCACGAAGCGCACCAAGGCCACGAAGGATTTTGTCGCTTGGCAACAGATTTTTGGTGCGGCGGCGGCGCCGAATGCTCGCACCGCTTCGTGTTCTTCGCGAGCTTGGTGGTAAAATCGCCTTCACCGGATTGCCCGCGCTCGACTCCGCTTGACGGCACGACATCGCCGCCACGCGGTAAATGCGACAAAGACGCGAGCGATGCCGGCGCAGCCGATCAAGTCGGCGTGGCAAGTCTCCGCGCCTCGATCCGGCGTGCCCCCGCCGCCACGCGAATTTCCCAATGATCGGCTTGCGCGATGTCCAGGATATTCGTCGGCCGATAGGCAACAACGTTGACACCGCCCCGCCGCCGGATGCTGTCATAGACGATGCCGGCGTCGGCCGACGCCCGGATGGCCTCGCCGAAGGGTTGCGATGCGGCATAGATGTCGGTCGCAAGGATCTGCGGCAGGGCCGGCGCACGACCTCGGATATCGACATACATCCCGTTCAATCGCGCCGAATATGCTCGATAGATCCGCGTCATTTCGGGCAGGCCGGTGGCGACCGCTTCCCGGCGCAGATGATGCCCGACCTCGGCCGCCGCGGTCGCGATGTCGGGGGAGGCGTACCACGCGCCCAACGCCGGTCCGTTGAACCGCATGCCGCCGGGTGCCGCATGCAGGAAGGCCGCCATCACGATACTGGCGTTCGGACGGCCATAGACCCATTCGGCGCGCGGCAACCGGGCGATCCGATCCGCCACCAGCCGGTCATTGGTCCAGCCGACGAGATCCATGACCGGCGCAAGATCGGCCGCGGTGGCGACGGTATCGAACAGCCCGACCGGCGGGAATCGCGACGGAGTCAGCCGATAGGCCGGATGCGGCGCCGGCGACAAGGCGTGGTTCACGAGAACACGATATCCGAGTCTTCGTAGGGCACGAAATTCCGGTCGATCTCGTTCGGCGGCATGTAGAGGCCGCCGCGCGCACCATCCAGAAAGCGTCGCACCGTCAGCAGGGCATCCTGCGTCCCGGCGGTCACGAGTGCCATCGGCGGATTGCCGCCGAAGACGGTCGCACCGTGCGGACGGCGCAGCCAGGCCACACCATCCCGCTCGGTTTCATGCAGGATACCCAGCGCCTGATGGATGCCCAGCACGGCCGAGATCCGGGTCAGCCCATCGACATCGAGCGTGATCTCGCCGTGCTCGCGGACGATCTTGGCCCAGTTATGGAAGGTCGAGCGCGATGGGTAGCCCAGGATGAGACGCCGCTCCGCCTCGGTCAGTCCCCATAGATCGGCGATGGCAAGAAACGTCCGCAAAGCCGGCGCGCTGAGGCGCTTGCGGTTTGCCGCGGCAAACCTAGTACTGTCGAGTCGCTCCGGCCCCTGCTCGGCCTGCCGCCTTTCGGCTATCGGAGGCATGATGATCCCATCCCTTGTTCAGATCTGGATATAAGCCATATCAGGACATCAGGCAAGAGGCGCCGGAGCGTCGCCGGAATTCTCGACGCGATGGAGTAGCGGCGCCGATCTGCTATTCTCGCCCGATCTGCGTGAAAATAAGGAGACACTCTCATGCCGCAAGTCGCCCTCGTCTCGATCCTGGCGCCCGACCGGGTCGGGCTGGTCTCGGCGATCGCCGATCACCTGTTTTCCTCCGGCATCAATCTGCGCGACACGACCTTTGCCGCCCTGGGCAAGGGTGCCGAGTTCACCTCGCTCTGCGAATTGCCGCCGGCCCTGGGCTTGCGCGAATTGGAGGACGGCCTGGCCGCCATCAAGGCGCTGGCCGGGGCGCAGATCCGGGTGGTGCCCTATGCCTTCGATCACGAGGCCGGGCCGATGGATCTGGTCACCCACCGCGTCGAGGTCAGCGGCGGCGACCAACTCGGCCTGATCGCGCGGCTTTCGGAGATTTTCGCGCAATATGGCGCGAACATCGTCCGACTCGACGCCCAAAAGCTGCCGGAGAGCGAGGGCGGCCGCTATGTCACGCGCTTCGCCCTCTGGCTGCCGCCGGCCCAGGCGGCGAAATGCCTCGCCGCGGTGACCAATACCGCGGGCGAGTTGCGTCTGGTCAGCCGGATCGAAACCCAGGGCTAAAATGCCCGATTGCTCTTGAAGGAGACGCCTTGTGACCGTTCCCGAAGGCTTCGAAACGACCAGCCGGACCTATCAGGGCCAGACCCGCGAGGTGTTCCGCGCCGGCACCGGGCCTGCGGTCATCATCATGTCGGAGATACCGGGCATCACGCCGCAGGTGGCACAATTCGGCCGCCGGGTCGCCGCAGCGGGATTCTCGATCTATATGCCGTACCTCTTCGGCGAAACCATGCGGCCCGCCTCGCCCGGCTATGCCATCGGCACGGTGTTGCGCGGCTGCATCTCGCGCGAGTTCCGCGTGCTGGCCGCGCACCAATCGAGCCCGATCGTCGATTGGCTGCGCGCGCTTGCCAACGAGGCGCATCGCGAGCAGGGCGGCAAGGGCGTGGGCGCCATCGGCATGTGCTTTACCGGCAATTTCGCGCTCGCCATGATGCTCGGCACCAAGATGCTGGCGCCGGTGCTGTCGCAGCCCTCGCTGCCGTTTTTCAACAAATCCGGGCTGCATGTGTCCGAGGCGGAAATCGCCGCGGCACAAAGATTGATCAATGAGG
>JAXDMU010000008.1:0-5310 GCA_034665905.1 Aliidongia sp.
CGGCCGGGCCATCCTGCCGCCAGCCCGGCAGATGCGCGAAATCGGATCGCTCCAGCACCAGCCGATCCGGCTCGGGCACACGCGGCGAGCAGCCGAACAGGGCCGACACCGCGAGGGCCAGCCAGCCGAGCCGCGGCAGGATCACTCCACCACGCCGGTTCCGGCCAGGATCCAGTTCGGATCGCTCGACCTTGTATTGCGTGAGAAGGTCCAGAGATCGATATGCTCGACCGGCCGTTCCGGATCGCCCTCCAGAATCTTGCCGCTGGCGTCGCGCGTCACCGTGACCTGGCCGGAGACGAATTTGATCGTCACCAAAGCGGTGCGGCCATCCATCCGGGCCTCGACGATTTCCGGTTCCTGAAGCCGCTCGATCCGGGTATCGGCCGATTCCTTGGCGCTCAGGCGATGGCGGATGACACCAGTGAAGGCGTCATAAACCTCGTCGCTGACCAACGGGCGCAGCGTCGCGGTATCGCCCGCGGCAAACGCCTTGACGATGATCTCGAAGGCATGACGCGCGCCATCAATGAAGCGTTCGGGCGTGAAGTTCGGGTCCTGCGACCGGATTTCCTGAAGCCCGGCTTCGATCGGACCGAGCGGACGGGACGGTGCCGAGGGGCGCAGCCGGTCGGCGATATTCACCACGGCGGGCGGCGGTGAATTGGCCTGACGGAGCACCGGCGGAGGCGGTTCAGCACCGGTGCGCCGGCCGAGAATGTTCCACAGCCGAAACACCAGGAACAGCGCAAAGCCGGCGAAAACGATCAACATGAAAAACGGATCACCCATGGAAACTTCCCGACCGAGGGTCTATCTGCCTATTGTACCATCCGGCAATTGCCGCATCGGCAACCGCGAAACGGTTTGCCCTCGCACACAGATAAGCAGAAGCCGGCGAAAGGACAAGCGTCGCCATGCCCCTCGTGATCCTGCTGCTGCTCTGGCCCCTAGCGGAAATCGCCGGATTCGTCTGGATCGGCGACGCCATCGGCGTTGGCCCGACCCTGGCTTTCGTGCTTTTGAGCGGGTTGCTCGGCCTGGCGCTGCTCCGCCGGGCCAGCCTTGCGACGCTGCGGCATTTTCGTGCCAATCTCGAAGCGGGCAAAACGCCGGTGCCCGCCGCCCTTGACGGCATGTGGCGGCTGCTCGCGGGATTGCTGCTTGTCGTGCCCGGTTTCCTGTCGAGCGGCATGGCGTTGCTGTTGTCGATCCCAGTGGTCCGCACGCTTTTGACCAGGGCGGTCGCGGGACTGATTCAGACCGGCACCGTGAGGGTTCAGACCGTCGGCTTCGAGACGCCGTTGCGACGCGAAGCCGGGCCGACCGTGATCGAAGGCGAATTCCGCGAGTTGCCGGATCGACGGATTTGATCGTCCAGGCTCGGACGTTTGGGCGGGTTCCGGGTCAGATATAGACGATGCGATCGCTGGCCGAAACCGGCAAAGGCGCCGACGATTGTAAAAATCCGAACCGACTGATACGCTGACTCTATCGGGAGAATCGGGGGGCGGGTTTGGCCGATCGACAGGGGGAACGGCGCGCGGCCGGCATCGCACGGGCGGGCGTGTCAATTCGGCAGTTGGTCGTCGCCATGCTGCTGCCGGCACTGCTTTCGGCCTGCGGTTCGGGTTCGAACCGGGCCGATATCGCGGGCATCAGCGCCGCTCAGACGCGCGAATATGCCCCACCCGGCCCGCCGGACGATCCGTGGGGGCCGTATATCCGTGAGGCGGCGCAGCGCTACGACCTGTCCGAGCAGTGGATCCGGGCCGTGATGCGCCAGGAATCCGGCGGTCAGCAATATCATGGCGGGGCGCTTACCACCTCGTCGTCCGGTGCGATCGGCCTCATGCAGGTCATGCCCGAGACCTATGCAGGACTGCGCATCCGCTATGGGCTGGGGCCGGACCCGTATTATCCGCGCGACAATATTCTGGCCGGTACCGCTTATCTGCGCGAACTCTACGACCGGTTCGGCTCGCCGGCTTTTCTGGCCGCCTACAATGCCGGGCCAAAGCGGGCGAGCGATCTTCTGACCACCGGGCGACCGCTGCCGGCCGAGACCGTGGCCTATGTTGCGGCGATCGGTCCGCAGATCGGTGCCCCTGGGACCGTCGGCACCAGCGCGCGCGCGAATTCGTCCGACGATCTGAACCGTCAGGCCCTGGCCGCGTTGACCGGCCGGGCGATACCGGCCGCGACCGCCCCGCCGCCGCGGTATCTGGGATCACCGCCGTTGGCGCCCGTCGTCGTCGCCACCGCGGCGGCCATCGGGGGCTGGGGCATTCAGATCGGCGCCTTCTCGAATCCGACGCTGGCGCAGGCCGCAGCCGACAATGTCCGCGCGCACGCCCATGGCCAGCTCGATGCCACGCACACGGTCGTGCCGGCCACGACACGGCCCGACGGCGTCGTGCTCTACCGCGCCCGCCTGATCGGCCTGTCGGCCGATGCGGCCAGCAATGTCTGCAACAATCTGGCGCGCGATCAGGTCAGCTGTATCATCGTCACGGCGGATCGGGCCTGAATTCGGCCGCCGCCGCGCGTGAGGGCCAGAATGAGCAAGGCATTTACCAAGGAAACCGACAACGACGGCGATGTCGAGGACGATGCGGGACCGACGGTCCCGCTGCCGGCCGGTGCCAAGAATTACATCACCGCGGCGGGCTTTCAGCGTCTGCGCGCCGAATTGCGGGAATTGAGCCGGGTCGAGCGGCCGAAAGTGGTCGAGATCGTCTCCTGGGCGGCGGGCAACGGTGATCGGTCGGAAAATGGCGATTATCTCTATGGCAAGAAAAGGCTGCGCGAGATCGATCGCCGCATCCGCTTCCTGACCAAGCGGCTGGAAATCGCCGAAGTGGTCGATCCGGCCCGACGCACGGTGCGCGATCAGGTTTTCTTCGGGGCGACCGTCACCTATGCCCATGAAAATGGCGGGGAAAACACGATCACGATCGTCGGCGTCGATGAGGCGGATCTGGATCGCGGGCAGGTCAGCTGGATTTCGCCGATCGCGCGCGCCCTGATGAAGGCACGCGAGGGCGATGTCGTGGAACTGCGCAGCCCGGCCGGCGCCGAGTCGATCGAAGTGCTGGCGATTCGCTATGACGAGGCGTGATCGGCCGGTCAGATCACGTAATCGTAATCCGGCAGGGTCTGGTCCATGAGCAGCGCCGGCACCGATTCCCGACACCAGCCGACCACCCGCGCCGGCACGCCGGCCACCGTGGCGCAGGGCGGCACATCGTGCAGCACGACACTGCCCGCGCCGATCTTGGCGTTGCGGCCAAGGGTGATGTTGCCCAGCACCTTGGCCCCGGCCGACAGCAGCACGCCGTCCTCGACCTTGGGATGGCGATCGCCCAGCACCTTGCCGGTGCCGCCCAGCGTGACCTCTTGCAGGATCGAGACGTCGTTGCCGATCACCGAGGTCTCGCCGACGACCAGACCGGTGCCATGATCGATGAAGACGCCGCTGCCGACCGGCACGGCCGGATGGATATCGATCGCGAAAATCTCGGAAACCCGGCTTTGCAGATAATGCGCAAGATCACGGCGCGCATGCCCCCACAGGAAATGCCCGATGCGATGCCATTGCAGCGCCTGGAAGCCCTTATAATAGAGAAACGGCGTCAGATAGCTTTCGGAGGCCGGGTCGCGGGTGCGCACGGCGGCGAGATCTGCGGTCGCCGCGGCCAGAATCGATAAATCCTCGCGCAACGCCGTCTCGACCAGTTCACGCAGCCGCGCCTGCGGCATATGCGGCTCGGCCAGCTTGCGCGCCAGCAATCCCGCCAGTGCGCTGCCGAGATCGTGATGCTCCAGCACGGCCAGCGCCATGAACGGGGCCAGCATCGTATCGCGCTGGGCGGCCCGCCGGGCCTCCTGCCGCAGGGAATCCCACAAGGCATCGCCGGACGACGGCGCGATGGTCGACGTGTCGGGGCGGATCTCATTCATGACCGGCTTGCTCCTCCAGGCGAGCATAGCATAGCAGCGCCGGCCGCGAGGCGGTGCCAGCGAGGCAACGTTACAGACTTTTCGCTTTCTCGCATCGCGGCCCGCGCGCATGGCCGGGATGATCCGGCGGCCATGCTTGCGGAACGCCGGTTCAGACGCGCCAGCACAGGCGCACGGCACCCCATTGGCGGCCATTCACCTGGATCGACGCATCGACCTCTTTGCACGGCGCCCGGGTACCGTCGGTCAAATCGGCGACATAGGATTGCAGCAGAAACGCACGGGTGGTGCGGGCAGCCGCGAGGCCGATGCGATCGTCGAACAGAAGGCGATCCCGGTTGTCCGGCCGCCGATGATGGGCCGGCACATAGCCATTTCGGAAGGCGGCAACGCAGAACTGGATGCGCGGATCAAGCCCCAAGACCGGTTCCTGCAAAGCCGGTAGCAGCCGGCGGGCGAGTGCGGTGAAGGGCGCTTCGAATTGCGGCGGATCGCTGCCGGCGATCCGCACGAGATCGTTCGAGAACAGATCGGCTTCACCGATCTCGCCGCGGCCGAGGCTCGCGGCAAAGGCCGCACCGACGCTCGCCGCCACCTCGCGGCCGGCGCGGATGAAAATTTCGTCGGCGGCCAGCAGCGCCCGATAGGTCGCCGCGAGACGATCGGCGATCGTCGGGTCCGGCCGGTCGAAGCTGAGATGCAGCCCAAGCCCGCTCACGCCGACCGTCAGGCAATCGAGCCGCCCGACTCCATCGAGCGTCACGGCCACGCGGTCGCGCGCGCGCAAGGCCGGCAGGCCGGGTGCCGTTGCCAGCATGCCTTCGAGCGAAAGATCCACCGTCATACCGCTGAACGCCCGGCCGCCCGCCACGATTTGCAGCGGCAGCGCGCAGGGCAGGCGATCCGATGCCCGGCGGTCGCCGCCAATCGATTGCCGCAGCACGATGACCAGCCGGCGCTTCAGATCGCCGATCGCGGCCTGCGTTTCGGTGACGCGTTGCTCGACGCCGCCAGCCAGGCCCGAAATGGTGTCGGTGCGCTCACTGATCGCCGTGACGATCTGCGCCACCGAGGCGGCACCGCCCGCGGCATCGACGGCGTTGCGGCCGATCTCGCTATTGGCCTTGGTCTGCTCATCGACCGCGATAGCCGTGGCGGTGGCGGCTTGGTCAATTTCCCGAATGATCTCGATGATGCCCTGGATCGCTTCGACGCTGCCACGCACGGTCGCCTGAACCGAGGCGATCTGGCGGGCGATATCTTCAGTCGCGTTGCGCGTCTGATTCGACAGCGACTTGACCTCGCTGGCCACCACGGCAAAGCCCTTGCCCGCCTCACCGGCGCGCG
>JAXDMU010000009.1:0-15618 GCA_034665905.1 Aliidongia sp.
GCCAGGATGGCCGGCTGTTCGAGGAAGATCGTCAGATTGTGCAACAGAAGATCGCCGAAATCGGCGGCGTTGAGCACCCGGAGCCGCTCCTGATAGAGCCGATAGACGAGCGCCAGCCGGCCGCCGGCAAAATCCCCCGCCTCGCCCGGATCGACCTTGTCCGGCGTCAGCCCGCGGTCCTTCCAACGCTCGATCGCGCCCAGCACGGCGCGCGCCGGCCAGCGCTTGTCGTCGATGTCCTCGGCCTTGAGCAATTGCTTGATCAGCCGGATCTGATCATCCGTATCGAGGATGGTGAAATTCGATTTCAGCCCTACCGCTTCCGCATGCCGGCGCAAAATTCGGGCAGCCAGCGCGTGGAACGTGCCGAGCCACATGCCTTCGACCGCCGACCCGACCAGCCGTTCCAGCCGGTCGCGCATCTCGCGCGCCGCCTTGTTGGTGAACGTCACGGCCAGGATCTGGCTGGGAAACGCCCGGTGCAGGGTCAAAATATGGGCAAGCCGCGCGGTCAGCGCGCGCGTCTTGCCGGTACCGGCTCCCGCCAGCACCAGAACCGGGCCGTCGAGCGTCTCGACGGCCTGGCGCTGCGGCGGATTGAGATCGGCAAGATAGGGGGGCGCAGGGGCGGGGAACAAGGACATGGGCGGAGTTTAAAGGAGATCGGCGCGCGGGGGAACCGGCTGGATCTGGGGGCTGTGCCTGCGGATACGCCGGACGACGGGGCATAGAGCGACCGACGAGATCGGGCTTGATCTCGCCTCGGATCTCGTCCTAATGCAGCACCCGCGCCAAGCGGAGGGGGCAGATCGAGATATCGCGCAAAGGTGCCCAAAATTTAGGCGTGGCGGCCCAATTTTGTATCATTGCATTTCGGCGGGAATGCCAATATAATCATTCCGCACAGGTGTTGTATTCGATGGTGGGATGAATTCGGGACCGCAGCATCGCCCGCCTAACCCAATTGGTCCAATCGCAGGAATCAAAACCGTTAAATGTGCCGGTAAATGATAAACTGTAACAGTCCTCTGTTTTCAGTAGGGCGTTTGTGACCAATTCGAGATAACGGCAGTGTCCACTATTATGCGATTTACGCTCTATCTGGTGCAAGGGTATTGGAACCAAATAGAATTTACGAAAGGGAGGCATGTTATGTCCGAGATCTGGAAATTGTGGAATCCCAGTCTTGACAACGATGATCAGACGCTTGGCGATGCTTACGAGGCAATGCCGGTTGCGGAGTTTAAACCGTATTCTCCGTTCATCATCAGGATGTTCGAAAATCCAGACAGCTTCTTTCCGCTGCCGGGGAAATGCAGCCTGCTGCGGCACGACATGATTCATATTCTTTTGGGTCGGGGCCTCCTGGTCGAAGACGAAGCGTTCGTCATCGGATACACCATGGGCACGTCCAGACGTATCAACTTTTTCCAAAAGCTCCTTTATAAGACGGTTTCCTCTACCCTCTACCCTGCGGAATATCGCTTCCGTGGTCAGGACCTGCCCATTTTCGAATTGGGATTTCTCGCTGGCCAGCGAAACCAGATAGAGATCTACAATATCGAAATAGAAAAGATGCTGGATAAGACTCTCGGTGAGCTTCGGAAGGCTCTCGGAATCGACAAAACCGTTTTGAGGGCTGCATTCAGTCTCGAGCGGTTTGCCACGGACTCTTCGGCAAGCAACCGTATCTATGGCCTTGCATAGGAGTAGCAAAAAATCGGCTTTTTTGGGCAAACTTGATTGGAGGTTTGCCCACGGATTGGTCGTCGGCCGCCCGTCACCCGAAGAATGAACATATTTTTTGAGGCGTGCCGCAGTGCCTGATTTACATTATTACGATTACATCGGCTTCGTCGGTGCCTTGTTTCTGATTACAGCCTATATCCTGACGCAAATCCGGGTGCTTTCCTCAGCGGACTGGCCATATCCGCTGTTGAATTTTTTCGGCGCGACGCTGATCATGTTTTCGCTTTGGTTCAACTTCAATGCGCCTGCAATGGCGATCGAGTTGTTCTGGAGCGCCATCAGTATATATGGAATGATCACGTGCCGCGTCGAACGCAAGCGTGCGCGCTCATCGAAGCCACCAGGCGATACTGGGTTGCATGAGCCCGGATAGGTAATTCCTACCCGCCAGACCGTCTCAATGCTTCGATCCGCGGCACCCGGCTCTTCGGGCTGTCGAGGCTGTACGCACGCGCATCGCCCAACTGGTCACGCACATATGCCTCAATTTTATGCACGGTGGTCGCCAACGCGTCGTTACGGCCGGCGAAGCAGACCCATGCGATCTCGGGCACGGCCGGGTCGTATTCCCAAAGACCGATCAGGTGCCCCCGATCCAGGATCGCGTGGTTCGGCAGATCCCGGACACCGGCCTCCATCGTCAGGCGCCGCTCGTCCGTATCGTCAAGCAGGCAATCGAGGTTGCGCCGGGCGGCAAAAAGCGTATCAAGGCTGCTCACCAGCGCGTAATCGGGGCGATCAGGCGGCCGGAACGCCGCGAAGGCTTCGACATCTTCCGGCAGCAGCAGAAAATCTTCGTCGGATACCGCCGGCACCAGGCCGAGTTCCGCGGCGATGGCCCGGCAGGTCGCGGCCCCCAGCCCGGAGAACCATTGAAATTCGGCGAACCGCGCCGGACCGATCCAGCGGAAGAAGCGCCGGGCGAGCATGTCAAATGCCTCGTCGTCGCCAAGCGATGCCGCGCCCAGCGGATTGTCGTCCCAGCGTGCATAGAGATAACGCTGCTGGTCCAGCCGGCCATTGTTCGCCACCCGCCGGATCGCCCCCTCGGCCTGAAGACGCCCGATCGCCAGGGGCAGGGTGGTGGTCAGGCCCTTCTTCTTGCCCGCCTCACCCAGCCCGCGCGCGGCATTGCCGGTGCGGGCACGGATACCTTCAGGATCGAGCGGCCCATCGGCGAGCGCCGCCAGCACGCATTCGCACAGCGCGTCGATCTCTGTGACGGTAACGCCGAGCTTGAGCGCGGTCTTCATCTCGGCCGCCTCGAACCGCCGCCCGACCGTCAGGGCCAGCGCGTAGTCCGCGGCCGGTACGACATAGGTGCAGCCGCGCGCGGCCGGAAGCTCGTGAATATCGAGCCGCGCCACTGCGGCATCGACTTCCGCCCGGCCGATCCCGCCGCGTGCAAACAGGCCGAGATACGGCCCGGCACCGGCGACCGAGCGCGCCCAGCCAGAAGCATCCAGAATCGCTGCTGGATCTTTCCCGGCGAGCGAGCCGTCCAGCCCTTGCCGACACCACCACCAGGCCCGCAACCGCACCCTATCCATCGGCATGGCGCTCTCCAAAGGCTTCATACCGCACTCTATCGCGGCCGCAAAATACCGTCACGCCGGGATTTCGGCGAATTCCCGCTGGCGCCCGCCATCGCGAATTCTGGTACCGACCGGGACAGATGGCGGCGTCAAGCGCTAACCGCTCACCCGCCGGAGGTTCATCCAAGCGATGCATGTTCGTGCGAGGGCTTTGCCCCGGACTGAATCCGGGCGATACTGAATCCTCTTTCGTTTCCTCAAGCCAGAATCAGGCCCCTTGCCGCTCGATCTCCCAACTCTGCTGACCATCGCTCAGAACGTCGCCGTGATGCTCGTGCTGTCGTTTCTGCATGACCTATGTCTGGGCCGCCTGCCACTTGGTGGCCGGGCGTATCGGCTGGGCATGGGGGCGCTGTTCGGCGTCATCGCAATCGCGATCATGACGGTTGCGGCCCAGCCCACACCGGGCGTCCGCATTGATGGACGCAACGCCATCGTCATGGCGGCGAGCGCATTCGGCGGGCTGCCGGCAGGCGCCTTGGCGGCTTGCATTGCCTCGCTCGGGCGGCTTGCCCTGGGCGGCGTCGGTGCGCCGGTCGGCGTACTGGGCATCGTACTTGCGGCGGTTTTAGGCTCGCTCTTCACCTGGCTCGGCGCGCCGCTGACCGGCCGTCTGGGACGCTCGCTCTGGCGCGTCCTGATGGGGGCCACGCTCGGGCTCATGACCATCATGCTCGGTCGGGCGCTGCCCGGACGCGCCAGCGATCTTGCGATGCAATGGCCGCTGTTCGTGACTTATACGCTGGGCTATCCGCTACTGGCCTTTCTGCTCGGCCGCGAACTGGCGCGCACGGTGGCGGAGACCGCGCTGCGCGACGAGCGGCGACGGTTCCGCGCAATCTTCGATCAAAGCCGCGAATTCCTGGCGATTCTCGACCCCGACGGCAATGTGATCGAACTCAACGCGACGATACATCACGCGATCGGCTCGGGCGTCGCGACCAGCGGGCGGCCGTTCTGGTCGATCGGATTGGAGCTAACCACCGACGATCGCGAGCAATTGAGCCGTACCGTTCTGACCGCCGCCGCCGGGGTCCAGTCTGGTTGCACGTTGACGCTGGCCGAAACCAACGAGCCGAGGACGCTGGATTTCTCGGTCTCGCCCGTCTTCGATCGGAACGGGCACACCATCCTGCTCTCGGTCGAGGCAGCCGACACCTCTCAGCGCATCCGCGTCGAAGCCCGGCTGAAAAGCAACGAGGCACTCTATGGCGCGCTGTTCGACAATTCCGCAGACGGTTTGTTCGTCATCAGCCGAAACGGTGGCGTGTTTCGCTTCGATGACGTCAATCCGGCCTTTGCGACAGCGAGCGGCCTGCGCCGCAGCCAGTTGATCGACCACGCGCCGGCGGCAATTCTCCCCTCGCCGGTCGGTACCGAGATGG
Organism: Aliidongia sp.; assembly: GCA_034665905.1. Taxonomy (GTDB): domain Bacteria; phylum Pseudomonadota; class Alphaproteobacteria; order ATCC43930; family CGMCC-115725; genus JAXDMU01. Next base: position 4,730 of record JAXDMU010000009.1, read on the forward strand.
AGACGATGCTCCAGCGCTGTATGCTCGGCGGCGGGATAGTCGCCTTCGACACCAGCTTCGAGCGTCAGGGCGAACAGCATTTCTGGGCGGTATCGCTGGCTGCCCTGCCCGGCGATGCGCTGGCCACGCTCACCTTCGTCGGCAGCGCGCGCGATGTGACCGAGGCGCGCCTGCAACAGGACGCGCTGATGCAGGCGCAAAAGATGGAAGCGGTCGGCCAGATGACCGGCGGTATCGCCCATGATTTCAACAACCTTCTGACTGTCATCATCGGCAATCTCGATCTCGTGGAAATGCGCCTGACGCGGCCCGGCGTCCAACTCGACGAAGGAGTCGCACGGATCATCGCGTCGGCACAGCGCGCGGCCGAGCGGGCCGAGCGGCTGACCCAGCAATTGCTCGCCTTCTCGCGCAAGCAGCCCTTGCAGCCGAGTGCCGTCGATCTCAATACGCTGATCGACAATATCCAGGATCTGGTGGCCCGTTCGATCGGCGAGACGGTGGCCCTGGTCAAGGTCAAGCAGCCGGATCTGCCGGTCTGCGTCGCCGATCCACACCAGCTGGAACTGGCCCTGCTGAATCTGGCGATCAATGCCCGCGATGCGATGCCCGACGGCGGTGCGCTGACCATCGCCACCGCCTATCGCAGTTTGCGCCCGGCCGAGGCCCGGCGCCTCGATCTCGGCCCGGGCGATTATGTCACGCTGGCCGTGTCGGACACCGGCTGCGGTATGCCGGCCGAAGTGGCCGCTCACGCCTTCGACCCGTTCTTCACCACCAAGGATGCCGGCCGCGGCAGCGGCCTTGGCCTCAGCATGGTCTATGGCTTCGTCAAACAATCGCGCGGCCATGTCTCGCTGGTAAGCGCGCCGGGCCAAGGCACCACGGTCACGCTGTTCCTGCCCTGCGATCCCGACCGGCGCCGTGACGATCTGACGACGCCGGCAGCGGTCATTATCGCACCGGACAGCGGCGGCGAGACCATCCTCGTGGTCGAGGACGATCCGGAGGTGCTAAAATTCGCCTGCGCGGTTCTGCTCGAATTGGGTTACCGCGTGCTCAGCGCCGGCGACGGCGCCAGCGCGCTCGACCTGCTCGATTCCGACGTCGATCTGCTGTTCACCGATGTCGTCATGGCCGGCGGCATGTCCGGCTTCGACTTGGCACAGGCCGCCAAAGAACGGCAGCCATCTCTCAAGGTCTTGTTCGCGACCGGCTATGCTGCGGAATTCGCGCAGCAGGACAGCTCTGCGGAGCCCTTGCGTGTCCTGCACAAACCCTATAAGCGGCTAGCGCTCGCCCAGGAGATCCGGCAACTCCTGACGGGCGGCTGAGGGTGCCGGCGACCCGCACCATCCAGACGAACGGCCCATGCCCATAACTGCGATCAAAATCTACTTCGTCTTCCTGTTGACCTATGCGGGCATGGCGGCCGGCCGTTTGCCCTGGCTCCAGGTCGATCGCACCGGAATAGCGCTCCTCGGCTTGATCGCATTGCTCGGAAGTCAGGCGCTGACGCTCGACGAGATCGGTGCGCGCATCGACATGCCGACGCTGATGCTGCTGTTCGCACTCATGCTGATTTCGGCGCAATTCGTGACCTCCGGCTTTTGCGACACGGTCTTCGCCCGGCTCGGCACCGCGCGCGGCTCGCCCTTGCGCATTCTGGGATTGACCGTCGCTGTGTCCGGCGGGCTGGCCGCCTTTCTCGCTAACGATATCCTGGTTTTCGTCGCGACGCCGATCCTGATCGACGCGGTGCGGCGACGCGGGCTCGATCCGCGGCCATACCTGATCGCCTTCATCGCAGCCAGCAATGCCGGTTCGGCTGCAACGATCATCGGTGCGCCACAGACCATCCTGATCGGCCAGTTGGGCGGATTGCGGCTGCCAACCTATCTGGCAGCCTGCGGCATTCCGGCCATGGTGGCGCTGGCCATCGTCTTTCTGGTCGTAGGAATTCTCTGGCGCGGCAAGCTGGTCCTGGCCGCCGATGGCTCCGAGATACCATCGCCGCCGCCGGTCCCGGTGCGGCAGCACGAGCGCAATCAGGTCAATAAGGGCTTGGCGGCACTGGCCGTGCTGCTGGTGCTGTTCTGCACTGGCCTGCCCAAGGACGTGTTCTCGCTGCCGATCGCCGCGTTGCTGCTGATCAACCGGAAATTCGCCAGCCGGACGATGATCGCGGCGGTCGATTGGCCCATGCTGCTGCTGGTCGCCTGCCTGTTCGGCGTCACCGGCGCGCTGGGCAACACGTTGGGCGCGGCCTGGCTGATCGATGGGCTTCAGGATGCCCACCTGCTGCCCGACAGCCTGATCGTGCTGGCGCCGCTGACCCTGGCGATGAGCTGCACCATCGGCAACATGCCGTTCGTGATTCTGCTGCTGCAATTGTGGCAGGACATGCCGCCGGGCGCCTTGCACGGGCTGGCGCTGTTCTCGTCGCTGTCCGGCAATCTGCTGCTGATCGGCAGCCTGTCCAACCTGATCATCGCCGAGCGTGCGGCCGAGCGCGGCGTCACGTTGCGCTTCTGGCAATTCGCCCGGGCCGGCATCCCGATTACACTGGCCAGCATGGGCTTCGCGGTGTTTTGGCTATGGGCGACCGATTTCATGCCGTTTCTTCCTGTCACAGAATGATGTCCCGCATGCCCGAAATTCAGATCCGCGACGCCATGCCGACCGATATTCCCGCCATTTTGGCCATGATCCGCGAATTGGCTGCCTTCGAGCGCGAGCCCGATGCCGTCGTCGCCACCGAGGCCGATCTGCTGCGCGATGGCTGGGGACCGAACAAACGCTTTGGCTGCCGCATCGCCGAACTAGACGGCGCCATTTCCGGGTTTGCGCTGTGGTTCTACAGCTACTCCACCTGGGAAGGCCGCGCCGGAATCTATCTGGAGGATCTCTATGTCCGGCCGACAGCGCGCGGTCACGGTTTGGGCCGGCGCTTGGTCGCCGATCTGGCAGCGCTCGCGGTGCGCGAGGGCAGTCGCCGGCTCGATCTGACCGTGCTCGACTGGAATCCGGCCCGGAATTTCTACGAGCGCCAGGGGATCGAACAGCGTACCGAATGGTTGCCCTATCGCCTCTCCGGTGCGGCACTGCAAGCGCTGGCGGCGCAGGCGGAGTGACTCAAGGCATCAGCTGAATGGCGCCGGCGCGCCTTGGGCCAATCATATCCCCCCGAGGCGCCGACCGCCGAGCAGATGCACGTGGAAATGCGGCACTTCCTGAAGACCGTCATGACCAATATTGGCGAGCATGCGATAGCCCGGCTCGGCCAAGCCGAGCTGGCGCGCGATCAGGCCGACGGCGCGGAAGAAGCCCAGCAATTCGGCATCGCCCGCTTTTGCCGAAAAATCGTCGAACGAGACATAGGCGCCTTTGGGGACGACCAGCACATGGGTCGGCGTGCGCGGATTGATGTCGGGGAACGCCACGACATGTTCGTCCTCGTAGATTTTTTTGCAGGGCAGTTCGCCGCGCAGGATGCGGGCGAAAATATTGTTCGGATCGTAAGTCACGGCACCCTCGTCCCTCTCAATTGTTTCGGCGCGACGCTTTTTCAACGAGACCGCCAACCCCTTCGCGACGCTTCAGTTCGGCCCAGACCTCGTCGGGCTGGATTCCGGCGGCGACCCAGCAGGCGATCAGATGATAAAGCAAATCCGCACTTTCGCCGATCAGCGCGGGCTTGTCCTCGCGCAGCAATTCGATGACCGCCTCGACCGCCTCTTCGCCCAGCTTTTGCGCGATCTTGGACCGGCCCCGTGCAAACAGCTTCGCCGTATAGGATTTCGCCGGGTCGCCATCGCGCGACGCCTCGATACGGGCATGCAGCCGGTCGAGGATGGTGGCGGTGGCGGAACTTGTATCGTTTTCGGTCATGATCGGCGAGACTCTAGAGCGCAAGGGCTTCGGAACGAAGCCTGAATCGCGCTCTAAGCTGTTAAATTAGAGCAAGATTCAGATTTCGGGTGATTCGGCCCGAAATCATCTTGCTCTAGGCGTTTCGATGCCTCAGCGCATCGCAATGCCGCGCGCCGCCAGATGTTGCCTGGCCTGGGCGATCGTGAAGGTGCCGAAATGGAAGATCGAGGCGGCGAGGACCGCGGTGGCGTGGCCGTCACGGATGCCGGCAACCAGATCGTCGAGCGTGCCGACCCCACCCGAGGCGATGACCGGCACCGGCACGGCATCGGCGACCGTGCGCGTCAAATCGAGATCGAAGCCCGATTTCGTGCCGTCGCGATCCATTGAGGTCAGCAGGATCTCTCCGGCCCCGAGCGCCGTCAGCCGGCATGCCCATTCGACCGCATCGAGCCCGGTTTCGCGCCGGCCGCCATGGGTGAAGACGCCCCAGCGGCCGGGTGCGACCCGCTTGGCGTCGATGGCGACGACGATACATTGCGTGCCGAATTTCGCCGCCGCCTCGGCCACGAACTCTGGGCGCGCCACGGCCGCGGTGTTGATCGAAACCTTGTCCGCGCCGGCCAGCAGCAAGCGCCTGATATCCTCGACCTTGCGCACCCCGCCGCCGACGGTCAACGGCATGAAGCATTGCTCGGCAGTGCGCTGCACCACGTCGTACAGCGTATCGCGACCCTCGGTGCTGGCGGTGATATCGAGAAAGCACAGCTCGTCGGCCCCGGCGGCGTCGTAGAGCCGCGCCTGTTCGACCGGATCGCCGGCATCGCGCAGATCGACAAAATTCACCCCCTTGACAACCCGCCCATCCTTGACGTCGAGGCAGGGGATGATCCGCATTTTGAGCATCAGACCGGCCCCGCAGCGCGCAGCAGCGCCAAGGCCGCCGCCGGATCGATCCGCCCGTCATAAAGTGCGCGGCCGCAGATCACCCCGGCGATACCGGTCGCTTCAACCGCCTTCAGCGCCTGCAAATCACCCAGCGAGGCAACCCCGCCCGACGCAATGACCGGGGTGGTGAGCGCGAAGGCGAGATCCGCCGTCGCTTCGACATTGACGCCGCCGAGTGCCCCGTCACGGTCGATGTCGGTATAGATGATGGCGGCGACGCCGGCATCTTCGAAGCGCAGTGCCAGATCGAGCGCGCGCATCTGCGACATGCGCGCCCAGCCCTCGATCGCCACCAGCCCGTCGCGCGCATCGATCCCGACCACAATGCGGCCGGGATAGCGCTGGCACGCCGCCCGCACCAGCTCTGGATCTTTAAGCCCAACGGTACCGAGGATGACCCGGCCGACGCCGCGCGCCAGCCAGAACTCGATGGCCGCCATGGTACGGATGCCACCGCCCAGTTGGACCGGCAGCGTGACCGCACCGAGAATCGCTTCGACCGCATCGCCATTGACCGGCCGCCCAGCAAAGGCACCATTGAGATCGACCAGATGCAGCCATTCGAAACCGGCAGCCTCGAAGTGGCGCGCCTGATCCGGCGGCACGGTCGAGAACACGGTGGCGGCCTCCATGTCGCCGCGCAGCAACCGGACGCAGGCGCCGTCCTTCAGGTCGATCGCCGGGTAGAGGATCATGTCTGCGCCTCGGCGGCCGCCTGGGCAGCCGGATCGATGAATTTATAATAATAGTAGCCGCGGATCAGCTTGCCTTCGACGCGGGCGTAGCGCGGGTGAACGCCCCACCGCGTGTAGCCCAGCGTCTCGTAGAGCTGAATCGCCGCGGTTTGCGTCTCGCGTATGTCGAGATTGATGAGTTGGGCGCCGCTGGCGCGCGCGGCATCCTCGACCGCCACAGTGACCAGCTTGGCCAGCCCATGGCCACGCGCCCAGGGTGCCACGAAGCTGGTCATCAGTATCGCGGAAAATGCCTGCGCCTCGTTGTTGCGCGCCGGGCGCGCCATCTGCGCGGATGCCGCGATGGTGCCGTCGAGCCGGCCGACGAAAAGCTGCCGCTCCGGCACCAGCAGCGTACCCTTCCAATAGGATTCGAAGACATGGCGCGGCGGCGGGCGAACCCAACCGAAACCGCCGCCGGCCTGGATCGCCGAATCGGCGGCATCGCACAGATCGGCCAGATCGGTCTTGGTGAAGACGGTCAGTCTTTCGACCGAGATCGACGGCGCGATGGTCATGGCCGCCACCGCAGGAAATTTCCGATCAAGCGCAGGCCGGTCGCCTGACTCTTTTCGGGATGGAATTGTGTGCCGAAGAGATTGTCCCGCCCGATCGCGGCGGCGATCGGGCCGCCGTAATCCACGGTGGCGAACTGGGCCGCAGGATCGGCGCAGGCGAACCGATAGCTATGGACGAAATAGGCATGCATCCCGGTCTCCAGCCCCTCAAGCACCGGGTGTGCCGCGATCCGCAGATCGTTCCACCCCATATGCGGAATCTTGATTTCACCCTCGATCGGCACGACGTCGCCCGCGATCCAGCCCAGCCCGGCTGTCACGCCATGTTCGAGCCCGCGCTCGGCCAGCAATTGCATGCCGACGCAAATGCCGAGAAACGGGACACCCCCGGCACGCACGCGCTGTTCCAGCACCGGCAGGAGCCCCGGCACGGCATCGAGCCCGCGTCGGCATTCAGCGAAAGCGCCAACCCCAGGCAGCACGATCCGATCGGCCCGGCCGACGGCCTCGGCATCGCCGGTGACCTCAATCGCAATATCGAGATCGGCTTCGACCGCCGCGTGCTCGAACGCCTTGGCGGCCGAGCGCAGATTGCCCGAGCCGTAATCGATGATGACGCAGCGTTCCATCGTGCCATCAGTCCAGCGAGACGCCGAGCGTTCCCTTGGTCGAGGGCACTGCATCGGCCTTGCGCGGATCGATCGCGATGGCGTGCCGCAAGGCCACGGCTACGCCTTTGAAACAAGATTCGGCGATGTGATGGTTATTTTCGCCATACAGTGTCTCAATATGCAGCGTCATGCCCGCCGATTGGGCAAAAGCCTGAAAAAACTCCCTGAACAGTTCGGTATCCATATCACCCAGCTTGGGGCGGGTGAAGTTCACCTTCCAGATCAGATAGGGCCGGTTCGACAGATCGAGCGCTACCCGGCTCAAACTTTCGTCCATCGGCACATAGGCATGGCCGTAGCGCTCAATGCCCTTGCGATCGCCCAGCGCCTGGGCCACGGCCTGACCGAGCACGATGCCGCAATCCTCAGTCGTGTGGTGAAAATCGATATGCAGATCGCCTTTGGCGACCAGGGCGATGTCGATCAGGCTGTGGCGCGACAGTTGCTCGATCATATGATCGAGAAAGCCGATGCCGGTCGCGATCCGATATTGCCCGGTGCCATCCAGGGCGAGCACTGCCTTGATCCGGGTCTCTTTGGTATTGCGCTCGATGCTGGCTTGGCGCACGGCGCTTCTCCTGATCTTTGTCTACCGTAATCGCTTCTAGCAAAAACGGGGCCGTCCAGGAAGAACCCCCGCGACGCGGCAGCCGCGCGGGCGGCAGGAGGCGGACTCACCCCGTTGGATGGTCAATCCCAACTATGGACGACCTTGCGCGTGGTCCGTTCCACGACAACCGGGTGGTCGTTGATGATGCTGTAGCTGTAATGCTCGGCATCCGGGATTTTCAGCGTTTCGGGCAGCGGATAGAGGGCCGCGTCCATGGGCAATTCGATGCCGACCGTCGCATGGAATTCCGGCGCGGCATAGGAATTGTATTTCTGAGTGGTCGAGTAGGAACTGATCGCCGAGCCTTGGTCATTCGTCCAGGTCGAGCTTGTGGACGTGGAAGATGTCTGGGCCGACGCCAGCCCGGCGCCCGTCAGCAGCACGGACGCGGTGACGATCGAAAATAATGATCTCCTCATCGGAGTCTCCTCAAAGTCGCTGGGCGGCCGATAATGTCCCCCAGATCGGGAGGAACCGCGGGATCGGAATCGGTCGAAACGATTTCAGGGGAAATCGTGCCGCCACCCTGAACCCGCGGGCAGTCGGTGGCATAGACTCGGAATGTACTCAGCCGACGTGAGGGGTTTCGGCGTCTTGGCGATACAGACTTTCCGCCTCGATCAGATCTTCCGGCCGGTTGATATTGAAGAACGGATCGACCGGTTCGGCTGAAAATGTCACGCGTACCGCCTGGAACCCGGCAATCCAGTTTTCCACCTTGCGCACCCCCTGCCCGATCGCCCGGTGCAAATCGGGGGCGAGGCGCACCGGCCAGAGCGCGACTACGGGGTGCAAGCGTCCGCCCGACGCGGCGACCGCGATGTCGGCCCCGGCGGCATCGCGTGCGGCCAGCAATCGCACAATCAGGTCAAACGGAATGAAGGGCGCGTCGGCCGGCACGGTCACGACATAGGGGGTCTCGGCCCATTCCATCGCCGTCAGCACCCCGGCCAGCGGCCCCGGCCGGCCCTCGATCGAATCGGCCAGGACCGGCCGGCCGAACCCGGCGAAGCGCGCCGGATCGCCATTGGCGTTGATCGCACAACGCGCGCCCTGCCCGGCCAGCCGGCGCAGAATATGGCCCAGCACCGTATCGCCCGCGAGCGGCAGCAGGCATTTATCGCCGCCACCGAGACGCGAGGCCTGTCCGCCGGCCAGAATCACGATATCGGGCCGGGTCACGCGAGGTCCGCCAGTAAGATATTGGTCTCCGAATGCGAGATGGCCCGGATCGCCCGGATGCCGCTCAGCACCCGATCAAGGGCCGCCAGATCGGCCGCGCGCAATTCGACCACCAGATCCCAGCGGCCATTGGTCGAATAGACCCGGCTGACCTCGGGGTTGCGCTTCAGCGCCGCGACCACCGGCTTGACCTCGCCCGAGCTGAGTTCAAGCGTGGTGATCGCTCGAACCAGCCCGGCCTCGGCCTCGCCACCAAGCCGGACGGTGAAGCCCCGCAGCACACCGCCGGCCATCAGCCGGTCGATCCGATTCTGCACCGTCCCGCGCGACACCCCCAGAATCGTGGCGAGCGTGGCAGTGGGCAGGCGGGAATTGTCGCGCAACTGCTCGATCAATCGCCGGTCGAGCGCATCAAGGGCGATAGCGTTCTGGCGATTCGTCAAGACTGTCTACCGATCTGTTCATATTCTGGACGGATCGTACCATATCTCTGGCTGTTTGTTAGCAGACGTGTAGCGCACTCTTCGCGAAGCCGATTTTCAGGGGAGATGGGGGCGATGCCCATGACCGACGATACGCTGCACCGACGGAGCCGACCGATTGCACTGCTCGGCATTCCGCTTGAACTCGGCGCGGGCGAGCCCGGTTGCGTCATGGGGCCGGCGGCGTTGCGCACGGCCGGGCTGCCGGCCATGCTGCGCGAACTGGATTACGATGTGATCGACCATGGCGATCTCGCCCGCCCGACCGACACCGCGCTTGATATGGTGGCGGATGATGCGGCGCGGTGCAACCATCCGGCCGAGATCGGCGCCTGGACGCGCGCCATTCATGATCGCGCCTATGACATGGTCGGCGCGGCGGCCCTGCCGGTCTTTCTCGGTGGCGATCACAGCATCTCGATGGGCACGATCAGCGCCGTCGCCCGGCGCTGTCAGACGACCGGGCGCCGGCTCGTCGTGCTGTGGCTCGACGCCCATGCCGATTTCAACACGCCTGCCACGAGCCCGACCGGCAACATGCACGGCATGCCAGTCGCGTTCCTGACCGGCGAACCCAGCCTGCGCCCGCTGCTCGGCGATCGAAGTTTCGCACCGCTGGAGCCGGGCGATTTCCATCTGTTCGGCCTGCGCTCGATCGACGCCGCCGAGCGCCGGGCGCTGCAAGCGAGCGGCGTCAACAGCATCGACATGCGGATGATCGACGAGTTCGGCGTCTCGGTGCTGCTGAAGCGCCTGCTCGACCGGGTCGCCCAGGCCGGCGCCCATCTCCATGTCAGCCTGGATTTGGATTTCCTCGACCCGTCGGTCGCCCCCGGCGTCGGCACCAGCGTGCCCGGCGGCGCAACCTATCGCGAGGCTCATCTGATTATGGAAATGTTGCAGGAAAGCGGCCTGGTCGGCTCGGTCGATCTGGTCGAACTCAACCCGTTCCTTGATGAGCACGGCCGCAGCGCCCGCGTGCTGGCTGAACTGACCGCGAGCCTGTTCGGCCGCACAGTACTCGACCGCCCGGCCCGGCCGCGCGGCCAGGAGATCGTGAAATGACCAACGCCCACCCCGATTTCGCCGCGATCGAACATTCGCTCGGCGCGCATAATTACCAGCCGCTTGATGTCGTGCTGACCCGCGGCGAGCGTGTCTGGGTCTGGGATGTCGATGGCAACCGCTATCTCGATTGCCTGTCGGCCTATTCCGCGGTCAATCAGGGCCATTGCCATCCGAAAATCCGGGCGGCGATGATCGAGCAGGCCGGCAAGCTGACGCTGACCTCGCGCGCGTTCCGCAACGATCAGTTGGCCCTCTTCTACGAGGAACTGGCCGCGCTGACCAATTCCCACAAGATCCTGCCGATGAACAGCGGCGCCGAAGCCGTGGAATCGGCGATCAAGGCCGTGCGAAAATGGGGCTATGAGGTGAAGGGCGTGGCCGAGGGCAAGGCCGAGATCATCGTCTGCGCCGATAATTTCCACGGCCGCACGCTGGGCATCGTGGGTTTCAGCACCGACCCCGACGCCCGCACCGGCTTTGGCCCGTTCGCCCCCGGTTTCAAGATCGTGCCGTTCGGCGATGCCGCCGCGCTGGAAGTCGCGATCACGCCCGAGACGGTGGCCTTCCTGGTCGAGCCGATCCAGGGCGAGGCCGGGGTGATGATCCCGCCACCCGGCTATTTCCGCCGGGTGCGCGAGATCTGCACGGCGCAGAACGTGACGCTGATCGGCAAAGCACTCGCCGGCGGCTTCTACCCGGTCTCGGCGGTGCTCTCGAATTCGGAAGTGCTCGGTGTGCTCAAGCCTGGGCAGCACGGCAGCACGTTCGGTGGCAATCCCCTCGCCTGCGCCATCGCCCGCGCC
>JAXDMU010000010.1:0-6859 GCA_034665905.1 Aliidongia sp.
CGGAAACTGGCTCCTCAGTATGATCCGCACGACCGGGCCGCGGCGATGAATTACCTCCAGGAACGGCAGATTGCCGGCGAGATCGTCACCGGCCTGCTCTATGTCGAGCCGGATTCAGCCGATCTGCACGACCATCTCGGCACGATCGCGACACCGCTCAATCAGTTGGGCGAGAGCGAGCTTTGCCCCGGTGCCGGGGTGTTGGAGCGGCTGAATGCAGGGTTGCGGTAGTTGGTTGATTATAGCGCAATGGCGAGCGTTGACATTGATGAGGATAATACCTATCTGGCCTGGGCTGTATTAACCCCTGGTGCTGTGGTGATAGGGGGCATATTGAATCAAGGGGGGTGTAAGGGAGAATGGTATCGCTCTTCGTTCTTCAAAATAAAATGAGGCGTTGAGATGATTGAAGACAGTCAAAGACTTATGAAGTTTCTCATTAACCAAATAATAGATGGCAATGTAAAACCGATGGGGGATGTGGTATTTTATACCACACCGAATGCGGGTGACTTCATCAAAAAAATGATGACAATGGTCATGGACATTGGTTCCAAATTATAGCAAGGGAAATCACAGCGGTTAGCGATAGCCCTGGAATTGCGGCCGGAGAGTTATACGTTCAGCATGTGGGGTCCGTGACAGATATGTACGAATCGATCAAGAAGGCACTATTTCAGAAATGATCAAACCAAACAGTACCTCACCCGCTGGCGCGTGGGAAATTGAGTATGGTTCGGGGCGGGGGCACTCACGGGCCTCTAGCACGATGCTGTCGGCCATGGAGCAAGCTTGGGACGACTATTTCATCAATCACCAGGATGTCACCAGAATCGTTGGCCCTGCCGGCGAGGTGGTGACTTGGGATCAAATCCTTGCCCACCGGAAAATCCAGGCTTCGAAGAACGGGTCATAATCTCGGACAGCGAGGCGGCCGATGTGGTACTATGATGGTGATGTCGGTTCCCCTCAGTGTAAATTCGTTCTTAGGTCGAATAGGGGTTCACGTCATGGAACGCAAGCTGATGACGCTGACGCGAGAGACTGCCAATGACTGCGCTTGAAGCTCATATCCACATTGCCGATGACGGTACGCTGACCGGCCGGGTGTCGGCGGGTACGGCCGTTGGTGATCATAACGCCACCATTCTCATCCACGACTCGGCGGTTTCCAAGAAAAAGCGCCTGAATCTTGCAGACCTCCCTCGGCATCCTGGCCCTTGGGACGATAGTATCTCGCTGCGTCGGGAAGACATTTATGGCGACGATGGTCGGTAAACCCGTCTTTCTCGACACCAATGTCTTGATCTACGCTGGCCGACCCGAGTCAGTCCAACATGATGCTGCGCTTGCCGCGCTGAAACGGCTTGAAATGGAGGGCTGCTCCTTTTGGATCAGCTCCCAGGTCTTGCGTGAATATCTCGCGGTCGTTACCCGGCCACAAAGCATGATACCGGCGCTGCCAATGGCGGAGGCTATTGCGGATGTAAGGCGTTTCATGGATTTGTTCGATATCGCGGAAGATCGGCCGACGATCCTCGACCGCCTCCTACGTATCGTCACCGCTTACCCAACGGCAGGGAAACAGAGCCACGATGCGCATTTGGTTGCCACGATGGTTGATTATGGCATCAATCGCCTGCTGACGTTCAATCGTCGAGATTTCGAACGATTTGCGTCATTCATCCGCCTTGAGGCAACAAACCATTAAAGGTGTCATTCTGGAAGGCGTCCCAGAATGACAGAGCATCACCCGCGATACTCTGCGTCTTCAAAACGATCCATTCTCACCGCCGACGAATCGGCGGGCGGGCCGAGGCGCGCGGCGCCATGACGGGCGCGCGTTCTTCCTTGTGGCGGAAATTGATTCGGCCCTTGGTCAGGTCGTAGGGCGTCATCTCGACGGTGACCCGGTCACCCGCGAGCACGCGGATGCGGTTCTTCTTCATCTTGCCTGAAGTATAGGCCAGGGCTTCGTGGCCGTTGTCGAGCTGCACGCGGAATCGACTATCGGGCAGGAGTTCGAGCACCGTACCTTCGAACTCGATCAGATCTTCTTTCGCCATCTATCCTCCATCACTTTCTTTATCCTGGTCGGGGCGGCGGTGCCGCGCCGCCGCCCCGAGGGGGCGCTGTTGTTCAGGTGAGCTGGAGATTGACCGCCGAGACCTTGCCTTGCGGTCCCTGCTCAAGATCATACTCCAGCTTTTGACCTTCGTTCAGGCTGCCGATGCCGGCGCGCTGTACGGCAGAGATATGGACGAATACGTCCTTGGTGCCGTCATCCGGCTGAATGAAGCCATAGCCCTTTTGAGCGTTGAACCATTTTACCGTGCCTGCAGACATCGCGTCACTCCGAATAAATGAGGCCGCGGGCGGATTTACCCGGCGGGTCAATCGACGATGAGGCGCGGGAAGCAGGTCCGGTGCTCGCAAGAGCGGAGGAAAGCAGGCCGAACCCAGGGGATTTGACTCCCCTTAGTTAGACCGCAGATGGCTCGCTGGCAAGATTTCTGTTGTCGAATCGGCGACATGGGCACCCCGTTTCGTCGCTGTCCCCCTGTCGCCGTGGTCGGAATGTCACAAGTGGCTCCGCGACAAGTTCGCGCACATGTGGCGAAACGAAGGCGTCCGCTACCCTGGTTAGCCGCGTTCGCCCGCCAACACGTGTCGATAGAAGCCCCAGCAGGCGACGAGGAAGACGCCAAGCCCCAGCCATTCGGCGGTCGCCGCGAAATCGGGGCCGACCAGCGCCAACGGGGTCTGGCTGCCGGTGGCACCGATGATGCCGGCGATCAGCACGCCGACCAGGCTCTCGCCGACGATGAGGCCCGAGGCCAGCAGCACGCCGCGCCGCTGCGGCCGCTCGGCCAAGGCCGGGAAATCGATACCCTTGGTCCGGGCATGGCGATGCAGCGCCCGGTCGGCGAACCAGCCAACCAGTGCTCCGATCGAGATGGTGACGGTGACGGCCGGCGGCAGATAGATGCCGATGCCGACCGCCAGCACCGGCAGCCGCGCCTTGCCGCCGCGCCGCTTCAGCAGACCATCGATCGCGATCAGCACCACGCCGGTGGCGATGCCGATCTCGACCATGGTCCAGTTGAGCTGATGGGTGAAAATGCCTTGGGCGATCGCCGTCATCAGCGTCGCCTGCGGGGCCGACAGCGCCTGCTCGGCCGCCATGTCGGGGCGCGGCAGGGCGCCGGCAAAGCCATAGGCATTATACAGCAGATCGAGAATCGGCGGGATCACCAGGGCGCCGACCACGACGCCGACGATCAGCGCCACCTGCTGGCGCCACGGTGTCGCACCGATCAGCCAGCCGGTCTTCAGATCCTGAAGATTGTCGTTGGCGATGCAGGCGGTGGCGACGATGACCGAGGTGATGAAGATGACGATGGCGATCGCCATCTTGTTGCCCGCCTCGGTGGCCAGCAAACCTTGGTCGCCGCCCAATATCACCAGCAGCAGCAGCGATACCAGCGTTACGGCGACGATGCCGATGCCCGAGATCGGGCTGTTCGATGAGCCGACCAGCCCGGCCATATAGCCGCACGCCGCCGCAATGATGAAGCCGAACACGAAGGCGAACAGCACAGCATAGGCGATCAGCCCCCAGAACAGGCCCAGACCCAGCGGCATGCCGGTGTCCTGGATGAAATAGGCAAAGATGCCGGCCATCGGCAGCGTCAGCGCCAGGCTGCCGCCCGCGACCCAATGGATCGGGATGTCGCGCTCGGTCCGTGGGATCGAATCGCCGCGCCCGGCCCGGATGTCGCGCATCGCCCCCAGGGCGGAGCGCATGCCGTCAGCCATCGGCTTGAGCAGGATGATCAACGTCCAGATCGCGGCAACGGCGATGGTGCCGGCACCGATGAAGCGGACCTGATGGCTCCAGATCCCACCGGCATAGGTCGCGATCGTCGTGCCGTCCGGCATCGGCGTCATCTGGGTCAGGATCGGCACGGCAACACCCCAGGCGATCGTGACGCCGACCAGCATCGCGATGCCGACGACGATGCCGACCAGATAACCGGCGCCTAGCAGTGCCAGCGAGAACCCGGTCGCCAGCCGGAAGACCGAGCCGCCGGCCGCCACCCACCAGGACGCCTCGTCGGCGATCAACTGAAAGCCCGAGCCGGCCGAAAGATTGACCGCACCGGCCACGACGGCACCCAGCACGATGTCACGCAGGCCCGGCTCGGTGCGGTTGCCAGCGACCGGCTGGGGCGGAGCGGCGTTGGCGTCCGGGCTGCCGACGCGCAGGATCTCGGCAGCCGCCATTCCTTCGGGATACGGCAGATCGCTCAGCACTACCATCGCCCGGCGCAGCGGAATTGTGTACATTACGCCCAGAATGCCGCCGATCATGCAGATCCCCGCGGTCTGCCAGAACGGAAAGCCGTGCCAATGCCCGATCATGACCAGCGCGGGCACGATAAAGATGATCGAGGACAGCGTACCCGCCGCCGATGCCTGGGTTTGCACCATGTTGTTTTCGAGGATATTGGCGCCGCGCACGAAGCGCAGCACGGCCATCGAGATCACCGCCGCCGGAATCGAGGAGGAGAAGGTCAGGCCGACCTTGAGTCCCAGATAGATGTTGGATGCGGTGAAGACCACCGTGATCAGCGCCCCCAGAATCAACCCGCGAAGAGTCAGTTCCGGCAAGGATTTAAGCTCGTCAACATGCTGCGCCATGCTCGACTCCAGGGCGGGAAAAACAGGCCGTCCGGCGGTATCCCGGTTTACGGGCGGGGCGTCAAGAGGATATGGCTTCGAAACCGTTCCGACTCGGTCTTCAAGTCCTTCTCCGCCCTCAGACCCGCCGCTCACGCGCCGGCCCCGCATCCGGTCAAGCCATCGGCACTGGAGTTCCATCGGGCATCAATCGCCGGTTCCCGGCGAGACGGGCGCGCACGGCCCGCCCCATTGATTTTATTCCTGGGGAGACTTTTGTCCGCCACAAAAGGGCTGGCTCAATGCACGCTGACCGGCTCCAACCCATGCTGGCGAATCGCGGCGAAGGCAATGTCGCGATCGGTCATCAGCGCCATTTGCGTGCCGTCGGCGGCGTGGACGGCATAGGCGATCTCGTCATTGACGGTGATTTGCTTGACGAAAGCCACGTCCTGGACGCCGAGAGCGGCCAGATCGTGCGTGGAAAGGTGCCGGATGGTCATCGTCGTATTCATGATTTTGGACCTTTCTACCCGCTCGCCGTCGCTGCCGGAGGGGCGCGATCGGTGACGGGGTCCGTTTTCGGATTTTTCACGGCCGGGGCGCATGATCCCGGCGTCACTCAATGTCGATCGGCTTGGCCGGGGCCGTTTTCGCCTCGGCCTTGATTTCGACCTTGCGCACCTTGGGCTCGACGAACGGTCGCATGATATCGACATGCAGCAGCCCGTTATCCAGCGAGGCACCAGCCACCTCGATGCCTTCGGCCAACACGAAGGATCGCTGGAACTGGCGGGCGGCGATGCCGCGGTGCAAATAGACCCGCTCGCGGTCGTCGATCTGCTTGCCGCGAATCACCAGTTGCGCATCTTCGATCTGAACCGACAGATCGTCCATGGTAAACCCGGCGACGGCCAAAGTGATGCGCAGTCGATCTTCACCCAGTTGTTCGATGTTGTAGGGCGGATAGCCATCGGCCGATGCTTTCGACACGCGATCAAGCGCGCGTTCGAAATGGTCGAACCCCAGCAAGAGTGGGGAGCTGAACAGGGATAGGCGGTTCATTCTTCCAAAGCTCCTCCTTGAGCGAGCCGGCAAAGGTTCCGGGCCCAAATTTGGCACCCGGTCGAGGACGATGCAACTTCGCCCTGCTTCTATCAGGTGGTGAAGAACCGTTTGCGATCAAGTGGTATCAGCATGCTGCGATGCCGCATCCTTGTCATCCGGCGCACGGCTTTGCGCCGGACCGTGGCCCCGACGGCGCTCGACGCTTCCGGGATCGGCGCGGCTGCGGCATCGGCCATCCGGTTGAAGCCGCTGGTCAACAACAGCAAGCGTCTTGCCGTCCGGCGACAGCCGGATCGAGACCGGCTGGCCGGCGCGATAGTCCGGCAGCGATGCCAGCCGGGGGTCGAGCGATTCGAGGCGCGCGCCGGGGATCGCCTCGGGTGTGATCGCGACGCCATCGGCAGGATCGCGCCCGCCGATGATTTTGCCGGTCATTCGTTCCCCTCCATTGAGGGTCTGAAAATGACTGTTTTTTGTTACAGCGCCAAGACAGTAAATCTATCGCATGAATTGTGGGGCCAGGCCGATAATGCCGATTACGATCAGGTAGATTGCCACGATATAATTAAGCAGCCGTGGCATGAGCAGGATCAATACCCCCGCGATCAAAGCGCCCAGCGGCTGTAAGGCAACGATATTGGTTGTCATTTGTTGTGATCCTTGGTCTGAGCGCGGGCATTGCCCGAAAATAGGGCAATAACGTAAACGGCAAATCGTCACCGAGGTTCCGATCGACCTGCCCCATGCGTTTGGCGGGGTTGAAATCGTCGGCGGCCGTCGGAATACTTGATCCCGCTCGAACGTTCTCCGAGGCAATCAACATTTGCCGACCGCAAGGGGTATCAAGAAATGAACAATATCCGCCAACTACTCGTGTCACGAGGTAGGGCAGGCGCCGGTCTCACCACTCTTGCATTAGTTCTTGGCATGGGGGTGGTAACTGCGGCGCAGGCGCAGGCGCAGGACGAGGGCGCCGATCCGCCGACCAGGGTCGGGCGCATCGCAGTTCTTGAAGGCAATGTCAGTTTCCATGCGTCGCCGCAGGATCCGTGGACCGATGCCGCCGTCAATTATCCGGTCGCGCAGGCCGGTCAGCTCTGGGTCGAGC
>JAXDMU010000011.1:0-6773 GCA_034665905.1 Aliidongia sp.
ACCCCATCACAGAGAAGACAACAGCGGCCCCAGCGCTCATTATCGCCAGGACCGTCAAACGCAACAGCGCGTCGTTGATGAACAGAATATGACGGCCCCGAGCCAATCACGCAACGACAATCTGCGCACCAAACCGCAGAGCCACGATGCGCAACAAGGGCTTGACGAAAACCAACTCTAAGAGCAACAGAATCGACATGCCTAAAGCAACCAATTGATAAATAACGATTTTTTTGACGGACTTCTCCCCGGTGCGCCCGGTTCATTGTGGGGGCCCACCGGGGAGGGTACCCCACGCTCGGATTGGCCTCCTGCCCCAGCGCCGGCTCTAACGCTGTTCATATCGACATAAATTATTTGACAGAAACGGCGCGGCGGGAGACCCTCGCGGCACAACATGTTGTGGCCACAGCGCCGCAGACCGACAAGAGAAGGGGAAACCGCCATGCGGATCGAACGACGTTTTACCGTGGATGGGCAGGATCCATATAAGGACATCGCGTTCCGGCGCACCGCCAGCGAAATCCGCAATCCCGACGGCTCGATCGTCTTCCGTCTGGCGGACATCGAGGTCCCGGAGGATTTCTCTCAGGTCGCCGCCGACATTCTGGCGCAAAAATACTTCCGCAAGGCCGGGATTCCGGCGGCTCTGAAGCCGGTCGCCGAGAAGGGCATGCCGGTCTGGCTGCGCCGGCACGTGCCGGACGACAAGAAACTGGCGAGCCTGCCCGAGAACGAGCGCTTTGGCTCGGAGCTATCCGCCAAGCAGGTCTTCGACCGGCTCGCCGGTACCTGGGCCTATTGGGGCTGGAAGGGCGGTTATTTCGACAGCGAGAGCGACGCCCGCGCGTTTTATGACGAACACCGCTTCATGCTGGCGCGCCAGATGGCGGCACCCAATTCACCGCAATGGTTCAATACCGGGCTCCATTGGGCCTACGGCATCGATGGCCCGGCCCAGGGACATTATTACGTCGATTATCAGAGCGGCGTGCTGACCGCCTCGCTCACCGCCTATGAGCACCCGCAGCCCCATGCCTGCTTCATCCAGTCGGTCGCCGACGACCTCGTCAATGAGGGCGGCATCATGGATCTGTGGGTGCGCGAGGCGCGGCTGTTCAAATACGGCTCGGGCACAGGCTCGAATTTCTCGCGCCTGCGCGGCGAGAACGAGAAGCTGTCGGGCGGCGGCCGCTCGTCGGGACTGATGAGCTTTCTCAAGATCGGCGACCGCGCAGCCGGCGCCATCAAATCGGGCGGCACGACCCGGCGCGCGGCCAAGATGGTGACGGTCGACGTCGATCATCCCGATATCGAAGCCTATATCGACTGGAAGGTAAACGAGGAGCAGAAGGTCGCGGCCCTGGTCGCCGGCTCCAAGCTCGCCAACAAGCATTTGAACGAGATCATGGCGGCCTGCACCGAGGCCGCACCCGATCTGGGCGACGGCGCCTATGATCCGCACAAGAACCCCATCCTGCGTCAGGCGATTCGCGCCGCCCGCAAAGCGATGCTGCCGGAGAATTATGTCCAGCGCGTGATTCACTATGCCCGCCAGGGCTATGCCGCGCTCGATTTCAAGGTTTACGACACGGATTGGGATAGCGAAGCCTATCTGACCGTCGCCGGCCAGAATTCGAACAATTCGGTGCGCCTCAGTAATCTGTTCATCGAGCAAGTGCTGGCCGACGGTGAGTGGCAGCTGCTGCGCCGAGTCGATGGCAAGCCGTCCGGCCCGCCCTTGAAGGCGCGCGATCTCTGGGAAAAGATCGGCTATGCCGCCTGGGCCTCGGCCGATCCGGGCGTGCAGTTCGACACCACGATCAACGAGTGGCATACCTGCCCGGAAAGCGGCCGGATCAATGCCTCGAATCCGTGTTCGGAATATATGTTCCTGGACGATACGGCGTGCAATCTGGCCTCGCTCAATCTGCTGTCCTTCCGCCTGCCCGATGGCGGCTTCGACACGCCTTCCTTCGAACATGGCGTGCGGCTCTGGACCGTTGTGCTGGAAATCTCGGTGCTGATGGCGCAGTTCCCGTCCAAGGAAATCGCCCAGCTATCCTATGAGTTCCGCACGCTCGGCCTCGGTTACGCCAATCTCGGCGGCCTGCTGATGGCCAAGGGCATCGGCTATGACAGCGAGTCTGCGCGCCAGCTCTGTGCCGGCATCAGCGCGGTGATGACCGGTGTGTCCTATGCCACCTCGGCCGAGATGGCCAAGGAACTCGGCCCCTTCCCGGGCTATGCCAAGAATCGCGATGCGATGCTGCGGGTCATCCGCAATCATCGCCGCGCGGCCCATGGCGCACTCGATGGTTATGAGGGGCTGGCGGTGCGGCCGGTGCCGTTCGAGGCGCATAATTGCCCGGACAAAACCGTCGCCCTCGCCGCGGTCCGGGCGTGGGACGAGGCGCTGTCGCTCGGGGAACAGCACGGCTATCGCAATGCCCAGGCCAGCGTCGTGGCGCCGACCGGCACGATCGGCCTGGTGATGGATTGCGATACCACGGGAATCGAGCCCGATTTCGCCCTGGTCAAGTTCAAGAAGCTGGCCGGCGGCGGCTATTTCAAGATCATCAACCGCATCGTGCCGGTCGCCCTGGCGACGCTGGGCTATGCGCCCGAATCGGTCGAGGCGATGATTCGCTATGCCGTGGGCCACGGCACGCTTGCGGGTGCGCCCGGCATCAATCATCAGACGCTCGCCCAAAAGGGCTTCGGCCCGGCCGAGCTGGCGAAGATCGAATCCGGCCTCGCCGCGGCCTTCGACATCAAATTCGCCTTCAACAAATGGACGCTGGGCGAAGCCTTCTGCACCGAGACGCTGGGCATCCCGGCCGGGCGACTCGACGATGCCGGCTTCGATCTGCTGAGCGAGATCGGCTTTTCCAAAACCGATCTGGAAGCGGCCAATAATTTCGTCTGCGGCACCATGACGCTCGAAGGCGCGCCGCTGCTGAAGGACGAGCATCTGCCGGTGTTCGACTGCGCCAATCCGTGCGGCCGAATCGGCAAGCGGGCACTGGGCACCGAAAGCCATATCCGCATGATGGCGGCCTCGCAGCCCTTCATCTCCGGCGCCATCTCCAAGACCATCAACATGCCGAACGCCGCCGGGGTCGAGGATTGCAAGAACGCCTATATGCTGAGCTGGCGGCTGGGCCTGAAGGCCAACGCGCTCTATCGCGACGGCTCGAAGCTGTCGCAGCCGCTTTCGTCGTCGCTCCTGGAAGATGACGAGAACGAGGATGCGATCGAGGAATTCGCCGCCATGACGCCGGCGCAGCGCGCGCCGATCGTCACCGAACGGCTGATCGAGCGCATCATCCGCAAGGGCGAACGGCGGCGTCTGCCGCAGCGACGCAAGGGCTATACCCAAAAGGCGATCATCGGCGGCCACAAAGTCTATCTGCGCACCGGCGAATATGAGGATGGCGGGTTGGCCGAAGTGTTCGTCGATATGCACAAGGAAGGCTCGGCCTTTCGCTCGCTGATGAACAATTTCGCGATCGCCGTTTCGATCGGGCTGCAATATGGCGTGCCGCTGGAGGAATTTGTCGAAGCCTTCACCTTCACCAGGTTCGAGCCCGCCGGCATCGTGGAAGGCAACGACACGATCAAGATGGCGACCTCGATTGTCGATTACATCTTCCGTGAACTGGCGATTTCATATCTGGGCCGCAACGATCTGGCCCATGTCCAGCCGGCCGATCTCGACCCCGACACGATCGGCAAGGGCCATGAGGAAGGCAATCTGCCCAAGGACGGCAAACGCGCGGTCGAGCAGGTCAACGCCCAGCTGGCGGCGATCCAGCGCGTCACCAGTTCGGGCTTCGTGCGCAACAATCTGAAGGTGCTCCAGGGCGGAATCGCCACGGCCTATGCCGGCACCTCGGCGTTGGCGATCTCGGTCGAGCCCGAGTTCGGGTCGGGGTCGGGGTCGGGGCAGACCCATTCGCACAGCCATGCCACCACGAGTGCCGGCGCCGGGAGCCGGGTCGAGCAGATTCGCGAGGCGCGGATGAAGGGCTATGAGGGCGATAGCTGCGGCGAATGCGGGAACTTCACGCTGGTGCGCAATGGGACGTGCTTGAAGTGCGAGACGTGTGGCGGGACGAGCGGGTGTAGTTGAGGCAGGGAAGGGCGGGTGCGTTAGTGCTGTCGGGCGCCTGACCTGCGCCCGCCCATGCACTATATCTGGTATGCGTATTGATTAGTCACATACTACAACTATTTGTGATAGGGTTTCCGCGCTGGTCTTCTCGCCTGTCTTGACAGGGCCGCTCGGCGGTGCCATGGCTGTGGGAGGCGGGGCCGGCGTCATCGTTGATGGCGCTGTACGGGTCGTTGCGGAGGCGCCGATATCGGTGCTGACGTGCCCCGAGGAACGGTGCTTGAGCCTGGCTGCTGAACAAACGACCGGAATCTCTTCTAGTAATGGGGTCCATCGGACGGTCGTCAGCATTTCTTTCAGGCTTCGGGTTGGGGGCCGCGTTTCGGAGTTGCCGCCAGGGCCGAAAAAGGTAGGCTTGGGTTGGAGGTGGCCATGAAATCGCGGTCATGCAAAAACGTGCCTGTTTGGCGCGCACAGCGGCGGGGATCTTGCTCTACGCCGCGCTGGTCTTCTCGCCTGTCCTGACAGGGCCGCTCGGCGGTGCCATGGCTGTGGGAGGCGGGGCCGACGTCATCGTTGATGGCGCTGTACGGGTCGTTGCGGAGGCGCCGATATCGGTGCTGACGTGCCCCAAGGAACGGTGATGCTTCAGTGGTCGGGACGGGTTTACCGATGGGTCCCGATAGAGAAGAGAATCATATGGACGAACTCTATCGCGAAGTTAGGCGAATGCGGGTGCTGGAGACCGCATGGCGACGAGTGCGATCGCGTGGTCTATTGTCGGCATCCAGAGAAATTAGGGCCGAGGTGGCAGCGTTCGACGAACACCCGATCGGTCAACTTCGTGGCATACAAACTCGGCTTCGACGGCAGACCTTCCAATTTGCTGCCCAGAAGGGCATTGCGAAGACACGTCCGGGAAAGCCTTCCCGCCCAATCGTCATCGCTCCGATCGAGAGCCGCGTCGTGCAACGAGCGATCTTGGATACGATGGCGGAGAAGTGTGCTGCGGTCCAGGAGGTCTTGAATATCCCTACCAGTGTCGGCGGCATCGAAGGGGTGGGCGTCGCGATTTCCTTGGCGGTTAACGCGATCGAGGATGGCGCCATCTGGTGTATCCGGTCGGACATCCCGCAGTTCTTCACGAAGATCCCCAAGCCAAGCATCGCGAAATTCGTCGACGAGGCCACCGGCGACGAGAAATTCACCGCGCTGTTCCAAGCTGCAATCGAGGTTGATCTAGAGAACTCTGAGGCACTAGGCGAGGAATTCAAGCTGTTTCCAACAGCGGATATCGGTATCGCCCAAGGCTCCGCCCTCAGTCCCCTGATTGGGAATATCTTGTTGCGGGATTTCGACCGGCAGCTTAACGGGCGCGGCGTTACGTGTATCCGATATATCGACGATTTCGTAATCCTTGCACAATCGCGAGCCGCAGCCGTCGCAGCCTTTCGATCGGCGCGGCAGGTCCTTAGGGGTTTGGGCCTCGACGCGTACGACCCGGGTGATCGGTCGGACAAGGCGTCCTCAGGACTCTGCGCAGCCGGCTTCGATTTCCTTGGCTGCCACATTCAACCGGGTCTCGTTCAGCCGTCCGGGTCGGCGAGAACTGCCATCCTTGCCAACGTCCGCGCTATTCTCGCCGATGGCCGTGCCGCCATTTCGTTGGTCCGGAACGATGAATCCTCTCTCGGGCAGCGGTTCGGTCAGACCCTCGCGCGGCTCGACCGGGTAATCAAGGGATGGGGGGATGCGTTCTCCTTCAGCACCGGGCGACAGATATTCGAGGCTCTGGATCGGCGTATCGACGAGGAGATCAATGCCTTCGTTCAGGAAGTTCGTCGGAACCTTAAGAACGCAAATCCGACCGTTCGGCGGCGTGTCATCGGCGTGCATGCCCTCGTGGACACTCCAGTGCGCCCGCTTGCCCCATTTTTGGAAGCGGTAATGGCCGACGGTTTTCCAACTGTCGGGAGGCGATCCGGAGCAAAACGCTCCCACGCGACCGCTTGAATGGCGCTTTACCACCGAACTCCCGAAACTAATCGGTGTGAATCCAGTGTGTCGAGCCGGGTTACCTCCGATCCGAAACTCGATCACGGGACTCGGCGTGGTCGTCGCTGGGTCACGATTCGAATTTAGTTGTCACTTGACAACTAAATTCATTGTACCTAAATGTGAGTCCGCCGATGGCAAGACCCAGGCATCCGAACAAGGACATTGAAGCGGCGATCCGGGAAGCCGAATCGCTGGGCTGGCGTATCCTGCACAAGGGAAATCCAATTTTTGGGGAATTGCTGTGCCCCTTCAACGATAAGACCTGCCGCGGCGGTGATTATTGTCGGCGATCGATCAACAATACGCCGAAGAATCCGGCGAACCATGCCCGCAATCTGATCCAGCATGTCCGCAAATGCCTGCGTTTGCTCGAAAAGCAACAGCCCCCGGACGAGAGCTGAGTGGCGATGGAGGTCGCGATGGCCAATTATGAATTCAGCCTGAAGTTCCAACTAGCCGCTGCCGATGAAGATCCGGCCCGGCATCTAGAAGCGCTACTGGACAATGGTTGTGACGATGCGACGGTGAGCATGGGGCGGCCGGGCCGGATCGTTTTGGATTTCGACCGGGATGCCGAGAGCGCCGGAGACGCCATCGC
>JAXDMU010000012.1:0-4706 GCA_034665905.1 Aliidongia sp.
GCGTACCCCACAGCACCAGCGCGGCCACGCTCACGAGGATCACGTTGTTCACCAACAGGAAAAACTCGCGTGAAAATAATTCGAAGCCGCCGGGCGCGTACAGCTTCGGCGCCCGCCACGCATACAGCGTCAATGATCCGCCGATCGTCAACACCAGGAACGCGAGGATGTAGAGCCCGCGGGTCGGGTCGGTCGCGAACGAGTGCACCGACACCAATACGCCCGAGCGCACCAGGAATGTTCCCACGAGACTCAGCGAGAAGGCGAATATCGCGAGCAGCAAGGTCCAGCTCTTGAAGATGCCGCGCTTCTCGGTGACGCTGAGCGAGTGGATCAGCGCCGTACCCACCAGCCAAGGCATGAACGAGGCGTTCTCCACCGGATCCCAGAACCACCATCCGCCCCAGCCGAGTTCGTAATAGGCCCACCAGCTGCCGAGTGCGATGCCGATCGTCTGGAACATCCACGCGAAGATCGTCCATGGCCGCGTCCATTTGGCCCAAGTCTGATCGAGGCGCCCTTCCAGCATGGCTGCGATGGCGAACGCGAAGGCCACCGAGAAACCCACGTAGCCGGTGTAGAGCATGGGCGGATGAATCGCGAGCGCGAAATCCTGCAGCACCGGATTCAAGTCGGCACCATCCGACGCCGCGGGTATCAAGCGCATGAAGGGATTGGAGGTCCACAACGTGAACAACATGAATCCGCTGCTGATGAGGCCCATCACCCCCAGCACGCGGCTCGAGAAACTCAACGGTAGCTGACGGCTGAAGGCGGCGGCCGCCACGCTCCAGATCGACAGAATCAAGATCCACAGCAGCAGCGAGCCCTCATGCGCCCCCCACACGGCCGCCACTTTGTAGAACAAGGGCAGCTGCGAATTCGAGTTCCGCGCCACATACAGGACGGAGAAATCATTGTTGACGAAGGCATAGACGAGACAGACGAATGCCAGGATCACGAACACGAATTGTCCGGTCACCGCCGGACGCGCCACGGCCATCCACACGGGCTTGCCGCGCCACGCGCCGGTGAGACCGAAGAAGGCCTGAGACAGGCTCAGCACGAACGCAAGAATGAGTGAAAAAACGCCTAATTCGGGTGCCATTGCAATACTCCAGCACGGCCTAGGTGGTCGGCCCGGTCATCGCCGGATTGGGGCTCGCCGTCGAACCGGCGGCGGCCTTGTTCTTCAACGACGCGGCCACTTCCGGCGGCATGTATTTCTCGTCATGTTTGGCGAGAACTTCGTCGGCGACGAAGGCGCCGCTCGCATTCATCGTGCCGTGCGCGATGATACCCTGCCCTTCGCGGAACAGATCGGGCAAAACGCCGGTATATTCGATCGGAACCTGGTGTGCGAAGTCGGTCAGCACGAACCGGACTTGCAAGTCGCCCGGCTTGCGCGCGACGCTGCCCTTGACCACCATTCCGCCGATGCGGAAGCGTTTGGTGAGCGGCGCCTTGCCCTGAACCACCTGGCTCGGATCGTAATAAAACATGATGTTCTCGCGCGAGGCCAGCACCGCCAGCGACACCGAGGCGGCAACACCGCCCAGAATGCCGAGCACCACCAATAGGCGTTTTCGCCGCGGAGTCATGATTCGTCACCGGTGGCCATCACAAGGGCGCGCGCTGCCCGCAGACGCGCCGCAGCATGATAGCGGCGCGCAGCCCAGAGGTTCCATGCGAGAACGAAGCCCGCAAACGCGAAGCATGGCCACACGTAACGCGCGTAGCCGCCCATGAACCAGAAGCCATTGCCCGTCACGATTCGACCGCCTCCCGCACCCACTTGGCCTGCCGCTCCCGATTGAGGACTTCGCCTTGGATGCGAATGCACAACACCCCGCCATAGAACAACATGAACCCGAGCAGCATCGATAACAAGGGCCACAACATGCTGCCCGGCATGGAGGGTTTGCCCAGTTTAGCGATCGTGGCGCCCTGGTGCAGCGAGTTCCACCACAGGACCGAATAGTGAATGATGGGCACGTTCACCACGCCGACGATTGCCAACAGAGCGGCCGCTCTATCGCCCCGGGCGGGATCCTCGAATGCCGAACGCAGCGACATGACGCCGACGTAGAGGAACAGCAGGATCAGTTCCGAGGTGAGCCGGGGATCACACTCCCAATAGGTGCCCCACATCGGCCGGCCCCAGAGCGAACCGGTAACCAATGCCAGCAACGTGAAGGAAGCGCCGATGGGCGCCGCTGCGGCGGCTACGGCGTGACCCATCTTGATGCGCCATATGAGCGCAATGGCTCCGGCAACCGCCATGCTGGAGTAAGCGAAGAGGGACATCCACGCGCTCGGGGCATGCACGTAAATGATGCGAAAAGCATCGCCCTGCTGATAATCGGGAGGCGCGAACACCAAACCGGCCACCAGTCCATAACCGATGGTGATTGCGGCACAGCCCAAGAACCACGGCGCAAGCGCGGCTGCAGCACCATAGACATACGGCGGCGACGCGAGCTTGTAAAACCAGGTCCACATAGTCGATGCCGATCCCTTATTCGAGCGTGATACGCAACGCCGCGGTTGCGGCGAACGGTGCCAGCGTGCACGTAAGCACGCAAAGCGCCGCCAGAAAATACACCGCCCCGGCGGCATTCGTGCCGGAAATCGCCCGATCGGTCGCACCGGCGCCGAAGATCAACAACGGCATGGCCAGCGGCAACACGATCAGCGAGAGCAGCACATTGCCCCGTTTCAAACCCACCGTGAGACCGGCACCGATGGCGCCCAACCAACTCAGGGTCAAAGTCCCCAAGCCCAAGCTCAACATCATCGTGGCAAAGGCTGCGGGTGGAATACCCAGCGCGGTCCCAACGATGGGCGACGCCAATACCAGCGCCGCGCCGCTGACCAGCCAATGAGCAAAGGTCTTCGCCGCCACGATGACCGTCAGCCCCTGGCCCGAGAGAGCCAGCTGCTCCAAGGTGCCATCATCCGCATCGCTCTTGAACAGCGAATCCAGCGACAGCAGCGACGATAACAGCGCCGCCACCCAAAGCACACCCGGCGCCATGTCACGCAGCAGCGACAATTGCAGGCTCAAGCCCAAAGGAAACAACGTAGTTACGATCAAAAAGAACACCAAAGGTTGCAACAACTGGTCCGGCCGCCGGAAACTGAGACATAGTTCACGGTGGACCACCAGGCCAAAGGCCTCCCAGAGACCGACTTTCATGCCATGAGTTCCAGTCGACGCACATTGCAGTCGAGTTTCAGTTCATGGTGCGCCACGACCAACGCCAATCCGCCCTGAGTCACGTGTGATTGCAGCAGCCTCGTCAACACATCGCTGCCCGCCGCGTCCAGATTGGTAAACGGCTCGTCCAACAGCCAAAGGGCAGCATTCATCGCCAGCACCCGCGCCATCGCAACGCGGCGGCGCTGCCCTGCCGACAACACACGCGCCGGCAAATCGGCGCAAGCCGCCACCCCGGTGCGTTCCAGACTGGCACGCAGCTCGCCCGTTCCGACTCGACGTTTCAGTCCGACGGCGAAGCGCAGATTCTCCAAGGCGGTCAAATCGCCCTTGAGCGCCGGTTCATGCGACGCGTAGGCCAGCTCGGCCTGATAGTCGGTAGGGGCACCCGTGATCGACTTCCCGCGCCAGGACACTCGCCCCTGTTCCGGTCGAAGTAACCCGCATACCACGCGAAGTAAGGTAGTCTTGCCAGTACCGTTGGGGCCTGAAACATGCAGCAGCTGACGAGGCAGGAGCGTGAGGCTCACACCCTTCAGCACATGACGATCACCGCGCCAAACGTGGACCTGATCGACGCTAAGACCATCGGCTGCCGTATTCATGAGGGCGCGAGCTTAACTAAATCAACGAGTTGAAGCCACCTTTTCATCGCCAACGAGCGACGCCAGTTGCGGTATATTGCGCGCGGGGCCCGACGGACCCTAATGACATAAACTGATTACCGGCAGCCGGGTACTCACGGTTGAATACTGTGCCTGATTTTGGGTCGCCCTCCGCCGTAGCTTATGAGAGAGTCCAATTTGTTCGCTGAAGCGTTCGCAGTTCACCCGCCTCTGGACCGGCTGCCGCTGGTTACTCTCTATGTGACCGATCGCTGCAATTCCCGGTGTGTCACCTGTGACTACTGGCGGCATGGTCGCACCGATATGCCCCTTGAATCCGTGACGCGCCTGCTCCCAAGTCTTGCGCAGCTGCAAACTCAGGTGGTGCTCCTATCAGGCGGCGAACCCTTGCTCAATCCCGAATGGGCAGCGACAGCGCAGTTGTTGCGGGCGAACGGCCTTCAGGTCTGGCTGCTGACGTCGGGCCTGTCTCTGGCCAAGCACGCGCACCGTGCGGCGGAGCTATTCGACGCCATCACAGTATCGTTGGACGGAACCGATGCTACGACCTACGCGGCGATTCGCGGTTTGGACGCCTTCGATAAGGTCTGCGAGGGTATCCGCGCGGCGGCGGAGCACGGAGTATCACCCAGCATCCGAGTGACGCTACAGCGCGCCAACTATCGGCAACTGCCGAAATTTGTCACGCTGGCGAGAGAACTTGGCGCTCGCGAGGTTTCCTTTCTCGCGGTCGACGTCGCCAACCCCGAGGCATTCGGCCGCGCCGGTAATTTCACCAACGATCTGGCGTTAAGCACCGAGGACCTACCGGTATTCGGCCAGCTCTTGGATCGATTGGAGCATGATCATTTGGAGGATTT
>JAXDMU010000013.1:0-8045 GCA_034665905.1 Aliidongia sp.
CAGTTGCGGGGGCAGCGCCGGACTGAGCGAGTGACCTCGCCGCACCTGACTTCCCTGTCTCGAATCCGTTGGCGACGCTAGCACGGCGGCAACGCCGGAAGCGAGGATGTTCGCAAGGTAGCCCAACCGGCTCGCCCGGCGCGCCCGGCGCGCCCAATATGCGTAAATGTTGAGCATTGCCCACCGGATAGTCACTTTTCGCGCAAGGTCGGCAAAATTCGGCTCAAAGGCCAAATTTTTGCGAAAGAGCGGCACGGTTTTCCCCGTGCACTTGGCATCCCGTTTGCGCTTGAGGAGATGGGTACCGGCTTTCGCGGTCGGTACGAAAAAATCGGCAGGAGATTAAAATGGCTCTCAACGACATCAGCAATGCGGAAGATCTTGCAGCTTGGATGAAACGGATGAATCTGTCGTTGACTGCCGCCGCCGAGCAACTCGGCCGCAAGCGTGCAACGATTGCGCGATATGTCAAAGGAATCACAGAGTTGCCGCAGAGCGTCGCGCATCACGCGGCGATCATCGAGGCGGCCCGCTGCGGTCAACCGTTCCCCGGCCGCGGCTGCTCACGCAGCCATCACGCCAAGGCCGCGTGACCTAGGAGGTAATCCACCTACAAATGCCGCGGCAGTAAGCCGGGCAATTTGCAAAAACCGGGCAGAATGACAAATCCGCTTTCTTCGTAAAACGATTCATCGGAGGCTACCATGGGATCATTCACCTCACGCACCGTCGAAACCCTGATCGACCTGGTCGAGAACAAGCTAAGCTACCTCGATATCACCGATCGCGAAGATCGCGCCGAGTTGAGGCTTTTAAAACAGGCGTTGGTGCAGTTGACAGCCCAGCGGTCACAACAAATGCCGGCGCATTGAGCGCCCTATCCGCTGGTGTCGAAGCTCATCAGACCTGGGGCCTTTCGCATCACCTCGGCCAGGATTTCCTCGGCGACTTCGAGATCCTGGCCGAGTTCCTGAGGTAGTTTATCCTTGTGTTCCGGTGCTTGCAGTCGCTCATGAGCAGCGCTCATCGATTGCAATTCTTGAGCGAAGCATTCTCTGATGCCATAAGGCAGGTTGGGGATTGCCGACAGGGCGAAAAAGAACTCCAGCGCCGCCCGAATCATCAAGGTCAGTAATTTCCGCTCCCGATCCATCAGCAGCGCTCTGACCCGATCCGCCTCGGCGGAGCCGTCGTTCCGAATGATGTTCTCGATGACCGAAACCAGTGCGTGATACTCATCGACGCAGGCTCGATAGGCATGATAAGGCGCAAATGAATGGTGTCCGATGCCGGCCTGCGTTCGAGCCGCGCTGGTCGCGATGTCCCGGACGGAGCGATCAAGGGCGGCCAGCAACTCCGTCAGTTGCGCCTGTTTGGATCGCTCCCCTGCCACGATAGCGTTTACTCTCCGAAGCGGCCGTATCCGATCATCGGATCACCATACAGCCGCACGGATCGATCGCTCAAGCCGCGGTAAGAACCCCCTCGCCGGTAATTTGCGCCATGAATTCATCGACCGTGCGGCAGACGATCGCACACAGCATATTTCCCGTCTGCCCGGTGCGGATCGTCGCGTTGCGCGCATAGTTCGCGTCTTCGATCCGGCGGTACGGATAGCCATGAATGAATCCGTCACGAGCGTCCCAGGTATCGAAAACATAGCCGCCTGCCCGCTTTAGGATCGGCCCAACAATCATTTCCATTTCACCCTCCCTCTCGTGACATCGATGGCGTCAGCCTTGTCCCAATAGAAGCAGCGCCGGCACCAGACCGCTCAGCCCCAGGCCCAAGCACCAGACGGAAACCCGTTCCGCCGGACTCCACCGCTGCCAATCGCCTTTCAGATCATCCATGATAACCTCGAATGCTCCGGAGCGGTCCTTGACGGGGCCCCTCCCTATTTGCACATTAGAACTGCTGCAAGTACCGGGCCAAACTCGCTGCGACCCTCACGTCTCTGTCGTGGTGTCGGCATCATGGGCTGCGAATAATTCGGACCAGCCGGCACCGCGACAAGGGGTGTCCCTTCCCTTGCAAACCATTGGCCGTTCGGCCCCCGAATCTGGAAAATTCGGAAAATTATTTCGTCAGCGAAAATCGCGTGTCGTGAAACGGATCGTCTGATTGCCTTCCGGGCCACCTCCCTGGGAGGGCAATGCGGCCGTGTCGCGGTCCCTGATGCTTGCCAGCGCCTCCGACCAGTCATGCAGGCGGCGGGCGACGATATGGATCACCTCGCCCTCGCGCTGGATATAGCCATCCACCGCCAGCATCCGGGCCGACAGGATCACCCGCCGCTGCGCCTCGAACAGTGCCGGCCAGATCACGAGGTTGGCGATGCCGGTTTCATCCTCGATGGTGATGAACATCACCCCCTTGGCACTGCCGGGTTTCTGGCGGACCAGCACAAGGCCGGCGAGTTTCACCGATCGGCCGTCCCGCCCGACCGAAGCCTCGGCGCAAGTCAGTACTTTTCGGCGCGTCATAGCATCGCGCAGGAACGCCACCGGATGCTGGCGCAGTGTCAGGCCGACATGGCCGTAATCCTCGACCACTTCGTGGCCCTCGGTCATCGCCTTCAGAGAAGCCGCCGGCTCGTCGATTTCCGGGATGATCGCCTGCTCCCGCGCCGAGGCGGCGGCGAAGAGCGGTAGCGGCTCGTCGTGTAACGACTTCAGCGCCCACAGCGCCTCGCGCCGGGCGAGCCCGAGCGCCGGCCGGAAGGCGTCGGCCTCCGCCAGACGGACCAAGCTGGAAGCCGACACCCCGGCACGGCGCCAGAGATCGTCGATGCCGGTGAAGGGTGTATCGGCGCGTCCGGCAACGATCCGCGCCGCGGCATCGTTCGCCAGTCCCTGGACCATGCGCAGACCGAGCCGGACGGCGAAACGATCCCCGCTCACCGCTTCGAGCGTGCAGTCCCAGCGCGAAGCATTGATGCAGACCGGACGGATTTCGACGCCGTGATCGCGGGCGTCGCGGACGATCTGGGCCGGCGCATAGAATCCCATCGGCTGGGCGTTCAACAGAGCAACGCAGAACACGTCCGGATGCCGGCATTTCAGCCACGAGCTGGCATAGGCGATCAGCGCGAACGAGGCCGCATGGCTCTCCGGAAAACCGTAGCTGCCGAAGCCTTCGAGTTGGCGGAAGGTCCGCTCGGCAAATTCCTGCGTGTAGCCGCGCGCGACCATACCGGAGACAAGCTTGGTGCGGAAATTACCGATGGTACCGGTATGCTTGAACGTCGCCATGGCGCGGCGCAACTGGTCGGCCTCGCCCGGGGTAAAGCCTGCGCCCTCGATCGCCACCCGCATCGCCTGTTCCTGGAACAAAGGCACGCCCAGCGTCTTGCCCAGCACTTTTTCGAGATCCTTGCTGGGATACTCGACCGGTTCGATACCATCGCGCCGACGCAGATAGGGATGCACCATGTCGCCCTGAATCGGGCCGGGGCGGACGATCGCGACCTCGATCACCAGATCATAGAAGATCCGCGGCTTCAGTCGGGGCAGCATCGCCATCTGCGCCCGGCTTTCGATCTGGAACACGCCGATCGTGTCAGCCTTGCAGATCATGTCATAGGTGGGCTTATCCTCGGGTGGAATGCGGGAGAGGTCGAGTTCTATGCCCTTGTGCCGCGCCAGCAGATCGAAGCCGCGCTTCATGCAGCTCAGCATGCCGAGCGCCAGGATATCGACCTTCATGAATTGGAGCGCGTCGATGTCGTCCTTGTCCCATTCGATGACCTGTCGATCCTGCATCGCCGCCGGCTCGATCGGCACCAACTCGTCCAGCCGGTCCTGGGTCAGAACGAAGCCGCCCGGATGCTGGGACAGATGGCGCGGCGTGCCGATCAACTCGCGGGCGAGATCCAGCGTCAAGCCCAGGCGCCGGTCGGCTAGATTGAGATCCGCGAGATACTTGGCTTCGGTGCCATCCAGGCTCCAGCTTGAGATTCGGGACGACAGCAGCTTGATCAAATCTTCCGACAGGCCCAGCGCCTTGCCGACATCGCGCAGCGCACCCTTGGTGCGATAGCGGATGACGGTCGAGCACAGCGCGGCACGGTCACGGCCATAGGTCTCGAACACCCATTGGATGACGATCTCGCGCCGCTCATGCTCGAAATCCACATCGATATCGGGCGGTTCCCGGCGTTCCAGGCTGACGAAGCGCTCGAACAACAGATCATGCTGCTCGGGATCGATCGACGTGATCCCCAGCACATAGCACACCGCCGAATTGGCGGCCGAGCCGCGGCCCTGGCACAGTATCTCCCGGCTGCGGGCAAAGCGGACGATCGCGTTCACCGTCAGGAAATACGGTGCGTAGTCCAGCTGTTCGATCAGCGTCAGTTCATGACGAAGCGTGTGGGCGACCTTGTTTGGCACGCCTTTCGGGTAGCGCCGACCGGCGCCTTCCCAGGTCAGCCGCTCCAGCGCCTGCTGCGGCGTCAGGCCCACAATCGCCACCTCATTGGGATATTGATAGGCCAGTTCGTCGAGATTGAAGCGGCAGCGATCGGCGATCGCCACCGTCCGGGCGAGCGCTTCGGGGTAGCGGGCGAACAGCCGGTGCATTTCGGCGGTGGATTTCAGATGCCGGTCGCCCGAGCGCTCGCGCCGAAACCCGGCATCGTCGATGGTGCAGCCCTCTCGAATGCAGGTGACGACATCCTGGAGGACACGCCGCGACGGGTGGTGGAACAGCACGTCGTTGGTGACGACGCTACGCACGCCGGCCTGAGCGGCGAGGTTCGAAAGCTCGTGCAGACGAAGTTGGTCGCCGGGGCGACGGCGCAGACTCAGCGCCAGATGCGCCCGATCACCGAAGATCTTGATCATGCGCTGAAGCTGTGCCGCACAGGCACCATCCGGCAGATCGGGCACCAGGACACCGATCAGACCCTCCGCGAAGCCGGCGACGTCCTCCCAGCCGAGAATGCAGCGCGCCTTGCCGCCCCGGCTTTTGCCGAGCGACAGCAGCCGGCAGAGCCGGGCATAGGCTGGCCGATCGGTCGGATAAACCAGGATGGCCGCACCGTCCGCCAGATCGAGGCGGCAGCCGACGATCAGCCGGACGCCGGTCGCCTTGGCCGCCTCATGGGCGCGCACGATGCCGGCCAGACTGTTGCGGTCAGTGATCGCCAGCGCCTCAATACCGAGGGTGGCGGCTTGCGCGAACAGCTCGTCGCAGGAACTGGCGCCGCGCAGGAAGGAGAAGTGCGAGGCGCATTGCAGCTCGGCGTATCTCATCCGAAGATGCCGTGCAGGAACCAGCGCTGCGATCCGGTCGCCGTATCCTCGCCATCGCCGGCGCGGAACAGCCAGAAGCGCGCGCCGGCTTCATCCTCGACCTGGAAATAATCGCGCACCGCCCGGATTTCGGCGTCGCACCGGCCCCACTCGCCATAGATCCGCTCCGGCCCATCGGCCCGCACCACCCGGCGGCGGATGCCGCGCCAGATGAATTGCGCCGGGGCATGATCGGGCAGGAGTGCCAGGGTTTCGATCGGCTCGGGACGGGACAGCAGGCGGGTCGGACGCGGCCAGCAGGACGGCCAGCCTCCTCGTGTCGGTTCGGCCAGCGGCGCCAGCTTGCGAACCGAGCGCTCAGGCACGTCGCTTTCGACCGGTCCCAGCCGATAGAGCCTCCCGGCTCCGACCCGGTTGGCCAGCGTATCGATCAGCCCGGCCACATCCGGCGTCGCCGCCTCGCCGAGACTCGTGGCCGCCGGGCGGTATTCGAGCGGCTCGGCGAGCGGTGCCGACAGGGTGATCCGTTCGATGCCGAAGCCGGGGGCGATCGTCTCGACCCGATCGCCGAGCAGCCGGGTCAGGTGCTTGACGTCACGCACCGGTTTGGCGGTACCGATCCGAACCGCCTCAATGCGGCCATCGACCCGGTGGCACAGCAGATCGAGACGGCGCGCGCCCAGACCGCGCGCCTCCAACTGCGCGCAAAGCTCGATCACCAGCAAGCCGATCTGGCGGGCGATGGTTTCGGCCGCGCCGATCGGTTCGGGAAAACTCCGCCCGGCCCGGACCAATTCCGGGGCCAAAACCGGGGTGATCGGCTCGAAGCCCCGGCCGAACGCCTGATCGAGCCGCCGGCCGGGCTCGGGACCGAAGCGCAGCGCCAAGGGTGCGCGCGACTGCGCTTCCAACTCGCCGATGCGGTCGAACCCCAGGCGCGTGAGGCCGGCGACGAGATCGGGTGCCAGGCGCAAGGCCGCAACCGGCAGGTCGGTGATCGCCGCCGCCGTCGCACCATTGGCGACGACGAACGTCGGCCGGGCGCGATAGCGGGCCAGCGCATGGGCGGCACCGTAGGATCCGGCCATGGCGGCTTGGGCACCGATCCCGGCGACCGCCAATCGTGCCACCATGTCGGTCAGCATGGCCGCCTCGCCGCCCTTCAGATGCGCCGCCCCGCTGGCATCGATGACCAAACCGTCGGGCGCATCTGCCGCAACCACGGGCGAATAATGCCTGAGTGCCCAGAGCGCCAACCGGTCCAGAGCGGCATCATCGGCGACGGCATCGGCCTCGTGGGCGATCAGTCCCGGAACCAGGGCATGCGCCTGACTGGCGGCGAGACCCGGATGCAGCCCGAGCTGCCGGGCGGCAGCGTTCGCGGCCCGGACGATCCGGCGGCGCCCGTCGCGGCCGATCAGGATCAGCGGCGCCTCAGGCGGAGGCGCGGTAGCGCCCATCCGGCGACGCAGCCGATCGGTCGGCCAGGTCGGCAGGAAGAGCGAGACGACCCGCTTCATCACAGGCTTCCACAATAAATTCGGCGCTTCCCGCGGCACGGCACCGGATCATCTCGACGAACCAGCGCGCCTGGCCAATGCCGGGAACCGGCAGCGGCGCAGACGGCAGGGCCGAGATGCGCCAGCGGGTCGCCGCCGCCGTCGGCTGCCCGAACCCGGATGCCTCCCCTGCCCGCCGCCAGCGCCGCACCGCGATCCCGATGGTGCCGGTAGCCTCGGCCGCCAGTTGAAGCCGGCGCGAGGCAATCATCGGCAGGCGCCCGACCTCGCCGACCACCGCGCCCAGCCCGCCATGGCGCAGCCCCTCTTCGAAACAGGCCAGCACCGTCTTTTCGTCGCCCGCCTCGACATAGATCACCCGATCCGGATCGAGCCCGACCCGATCGAGCGCCGGTGCGAAGAGATCGGGACGCGTCACGCACCAGAGCACCGAACCCGGACGGCGTGCCACGATGCCGGCCGCGAACAACGCCGCGGCGGCGCCATCCACCGCGCCATCGCCGCCGCCGGCAATTTCGTGCAAAGCCCCGAGCGCGAGACCGCCCTGCGGCAGGCGTGCGTCGAGTTCGCGCAGACCGAACGGCAGCACGCCGTGCGGCGGATGCGTTCCCGCTTCGATCGCCCGGATTCGGATACGCAATGCATCAAGCACCGCCTGTGGCCGAGAGGCCATGATAGACACCTCCTCAGCGCCCTAATGTTTCCTATTTGTTCTATAGAAGCTTGCCGGAGTCAACAAGACTCTTTGTGCCAAACGCGGCCCGTGTCGCTAGCACACGGTTTGACCGATTTTAGGCGCCCTCGGGAAAAGGGGCTTTGATGGGTCGAAGCGGTGTTGCAGGATCTACTCAAGCCCCTTCAAGGCAAAGCTGCTGGCTTGACCTGACGATTATCCACAAGCACCGAAACCTTGCTGGCCCCAAAAACGTTAACCTCTGACGAGCAGGGCGCTGGAGCGTCAAACAGACGAGGATACAATGGCGGTTTGTTCCAGTCGAAGTCGGCCAATGTGGCTTGAGAACGTAGCGTTCGATCACGGCATGATCGATTGCCTCCCGATCCCGGCATGCCTGTGCGATCGCCTGGGGCGGGCGGTGATCTGGAATCAGGCGGCCCGCCGGCTCTGGGGCGGCGAACGGCGAGATGATGGCGACGGCCGGAATTTCGGCGGCCGCAAGCTCTGCCGGCCCGACGGTACCGAATTCATCTGGCCCGAAACACCGATCGCCAGGGCGATCAAGGCCGACATGGCGGTAACCGATGCCGA
>JAXDMU010000014.1:0-10172 GCA_034665905.1 Aliidongia sp.
ATCGCGGTGATCTCGCTCAGCACCGCGCCGTCATCGAGTTCGAGCGCCGGGGTCTGGCCGGCCGGATTCTTCGAGACAAACCCGCCCTGCCGGTTCTCGCCGCCCCTGATGTCGATTTCGACGCGCGGCAGTTCGATGCCTTTTTCGACCATGAACATGCGGACGGTCTTCGGATTGGGGCCGATCGAATTATAGAGCTTCATCAACTTCCTCCCACGAATTGCCGCGGGCAAGATAGCACAACCGCGCCTCGATCAAACCTTGCCGTCGGCCGTCGCGATCACATGATAGAGATCGGGCCGGCGGTCGCGGAAGATGCCCCAGGAATCGCGCTGGCGCCGGATCTGGTCGAGATCAAAGCGTTCGACCAGCACGGCCTCGCCCTCGCGCCCGGCCTCGGCCAGTTTCTCGCCGGTCGGGCCGGCGATGAAGGACGAGCCATAGAAACTCGTGGCCGCCGCGGCCCCCATCTCGCGCCCGACGCGGTTCGAGGCGACGAGCGGCATGAGGTTGGCGCCGGCATGGCCCTGCATGACGCGCTGCCAATGGTCGCGGCTGTCCAGGCTTGCATCCTGCGGTTCCGAGCCGATCGCGGTCGGGTAGAACAGCAGTTCGGCGCCCATCAGCGCCATGGCGCGGGCGGTTTCAGGGAACCACTGGTCCCAGCAGATGCCAACACCGATCCTGCCATGGCGCGTCGGCCAGACTTTGAGCCCGGTATCGCCTGGGCGGAAATAGAATTTCTCCTGATAACCCGGCCCGTCCGGGATGTGCGATTTGCGGTAGAGGCCGAGTTGCCGTCCATCGGCATCGATCACCATGACGGAATTGTAATAGGCATTGTTGGCGCGCTCGAAAAAGCTGACCGGCAGCACGACCGCCAACTCGCGCGCCAGATCGGCGAAGCGCGCCAGAACCGGATTGCCCTCGGCCGGACGGGCCGCGGCGAACCAGTCCGGTGCCTGATCCTTGCAGAAATACGGCGTCTCGAACAATTCGGGCAGCAGCACGATCTGGGCACCGCGCGCGGCGGCCTGACGGACCGTCGCCTCGGCCTTGTCGAGATTCGCCGCGCGGTCGTCGCTCATGGCGAACTGGGTTGCCGCCACCGTCACGTCAGTCATGGTCGCTCCTTCACCGGGCCGGCCGGCTGCTGCTGGGTGATGCAATGGATGCCGCCGCCGCCTTCCAGAATGTCGAGCGCCGGGATCTGCACGATGCGGCGATCGGGGAAGGCGCCGGCCAGGATCGCCGCCGCTTCGTCATCCATCGGATCGTCGAAGGATGGCGCGATGATCGCCCCGTTGGCGATATAGAAATTGAGATAGGTCAGCACCAGCCGCCCGGCCGCGGTATCGCGCCGCGCCGGCAGCGGCAATTCGATGATGTCGAGCGCCCGGCCCCAGGCATCGCGCGCGGCGCGCAGCCGGTGCAGATTGTCGGCCAGCACCGCGTGATTGGCGTCGGCCGGATCGTCGCAGGTCGCGGTGATGACCGTTCCCGGACGGGCGAAGCAGGTGATGTCATCGACATGCCCGTCGGTATGGTCGTTCTCCAGCCCCTGGCCCAGCCAGATGATCTGGCGCACGCCCAGCCATTGGCGCAGATTTTCCTCGATCTCGGCCCGGCTGAGCGACGGGTTGCGGTTCCGGTTCAACAGACATTGCTCGGTCGTGATCAGCGTGCCCTCGCCATCGACATGAATCGAGCCGCCTTCGAGCACGAAGGGCGCTTTGAAGGCCCGCAGGCCCAGATGGTCGAGCACCCGGCCCGCCACCGCCGCGTCCTGATCGAAGGGCGGGAACTTGCCGCCCCAGGCATTGAATTGCCAATCGGCACCGGCCACCACACCGGCCGCATCGACCAGGAAAGTCGGCCCGCTGTCGCGCAGCCAGGAATCGTCGAGCGGCAGCGTCATGATCTCGATGCCCGGCCCGCACGCCGCCATCGCCTCGGCCCGATCGTCCGGCCGGGCCAGCATGGTCAGCTTTTCACAAGCGGCGATCGCGCGCGCCACCGCGGCGAAGGCGGCTTTGGCTTGGCGCTCGCGGCCATTCCACAGATCGGTGCGACACGGCCACGCCATCCAGCACCGCTCATGGAGCGCCCATTCGGCCGGCATATGGAATCCCGCGGCGGCGGGTGTGGCGGGATCGGGCAATTTGGTCTCCGAAGGCTCGAATGATCTTTAAGGCCGCGTGTGCGCCCAAAGCCGCTGGCGCGCCTTCGTCGCCTCGGCACCGAGTGGTTTGTCGAGAAACAGCAAGGCGCGCGCGGCGGCCGAGGGGAAGACGGTTTCGTCGGTCTTGTCCTCGTCATCGACGAAATCCGTCGCCAGCATGTTCGGGTTCGCGGCACCGGTCCAATCGGTTATGTCGCTGATGATTTCCGGCCGCAAGAGATAGTTGATGAATTGGTAGGCCGCTTCGATATCCGCGGCGCCGGCCGGAATGGCCAACACGTCGATCCAGCGCCTTGTATGCTCTTTCGGGATGACGTAGGTGATGTCCGGCCCGTCGGCCAGATCGTCCGCCCGCGTGCGCGCATCGCTGACCGCGGTCGAGGGGCCAAAGCCGACGCAGAGCCGGCCGGCGCCGAGTTCGGCGGCGAAATCATCGGCCGAAAGCCGCTTGACGAAGGGTTTCAGCGATTCGAGCACGGCACCGGCCTTCGCCAGATCATGCTGGTCACGCGTCGCTGGATCCAGCCCGAGAAACGACAGGATGGCCGGCACGCCATCCTCGGGCGTATCGGCCATGGCAATGCCGCAGCCGGCCGCATGCGCCGCAAGAGCTGGATCGAAGACCAGCGTCAGGCTGTCGAGCGGCGCATCGGGCATCCTCTGCTTCAGCAAGGCGGCATTGATGCCGAGCCCGGCCGAGCCCCACAGATACGGCACGGCGAATTTGTTGCCTGGATCGATGTCGGCCAACGTCTTTTGAATCTCGGGATCGAGATTGGCAATATTCGCCAGCTTACCGGGATCGATCGGTTGCAGCGCATGATCGGCGATGGCGCGCGACAAATTCGGGACGGCCGACGTCACGACCAGATCCCAGCCCGGCTTGTTGCCGGCCTTGAGGGCCGCGAGCACCGCCTCATCGGTCGCATAAATGTCGTAAGTCACCTTGATGCCAGTCTCGGCCGAGAATTTCTGCACCGTATCCTCGGCGATGAAATCCGGCCGATTGGCGAAATGCAGAATTTTCGGCCCGTCTTCGGCCCAGCCCGATCCGGTCAGGGCCGCCCAGCCGGCCGCCGCCCAAACCACGCCGCGCCAATCGCCCCGCATGCTCATCTCCCCCGACAACACTCCATCGCCGCTAAGCTATGGTGAACACCCATCCCTCATGCCGCTCCCACGCAATTTCACACGAATGCAGCGGTGGGCGGGCTTGGGCGTTGCGATAACCCCGGCAGATATGAACCAAACCGCCGGCCAGGCCAAGCCCGTCCGTTCGGGGTGACCGTTCTTGTTATAGGATTATGCCTATTGAAATAATCGGATTTTTCCTCTAATTTTCCTATCGGATGAAACGATTAAGGCTTTGCCGATGGTGCGGCGAGCCGGGAGAGGAGGGCCAATGTCATCGCCGCAAGATCCGCCGCTGTCGGATTATCAGCAGGTCGTTGGTTTGAACCCTACGACGCCCACTATCCCAAGTCTTTGTAAACATGGGATTTTTGACGCAGGCACCGCCGATCGCGAAAAGCGGTTTGCAAACACGGTTTGCAGCGTTAGCGGCGGTTATTGCCATTACGTTCCGTCGTCCTGATATGCATCTGCGCCGTGGCGGCGTCGAGCGTGGCTATAGATAGCGTGGTTCGTCTGCGTTTTTCACTATATTTGCGCACCATTGCCATAGTTTGATGGCCGGTGATATCGGCGATCGACTGCCAATCGAGTCCGAGTTCGTGTAGGCGGGTAGCAGCAGTGTAGCGCAGGCCGTGGATCGTGACGCCTTGGATGCCGGCGTCTGCTATTGCTCGCGATAGCCAGTGTCGGAAGGTGTTGATGCAGCGCCCCCCGCCACGCTTGCCACGAAGCAAAGGAAGATCGTTTGGATGCTCTGCCAACCATGGATCGAGGACAGCCCGTAAATCGGCGGCTACCGGGATTTCGACGTGTGCGCCGGTTTTTTCTTGAACCACAGAAATGAAGCCGGCGCGGTAATGCGTCCGCAACATTGCGTTGACGTCGCCGCCGCGCTGCCCGGTGTTAACAAGCAACTCGAAAGCAAGGCGTTCTTCGGTGTCGGCGGACCAATAGGCGCGGAAACTCTCAAGTTCCGATTCTTCCCATGGCCGGTGTCCCGCTCCGATCTTGAGTGATTTCGGCCGCAGCGCGGGATTTGCCGTGCGCCAGCCGTGATCGACAGCAAATGTCATCAGAACGCGGAGGACTCGAACTAGGTAGTTGGAGGCCGCCGGCGTCGCTGCAAACTTGTCGCGCAGCGCAAGGACGTGGCGGCGCTCGATGTCACGTGCTGGCAGTTTTCCCCACAGGCTGCGAATCCGATCAAGATATGAGGAGTAGCCCCGGCGAGAGGACGGGGCTAGTTGCTTGAATTCGGGGCTCGACTGGTACGAGATGATCAATGCAGCGATAGATCTGGGGTCGATGAGAGGAGCCGGAGCGTTGCGATTAAGTTCCTGTAGCCGGGCAACAAATTCGGGCGAAGCGGGGTCGTCGGGAAGCTTACAACCCGTGGGACGATGATAGTAGTGAACCCGAATCGAACCGTCTTTCAACGGCTTTCGAACTGTATTGACGCCACGGAGTAGGATCTTCACTTGAGGGCCTCGAGATAGGCATCCGAATCACCATCGCTAGCCGCATCGTTAGCGAATTGTCGCGGCTGGTCAATACCGCTGCGCTTGTCGAGTACATGGTCGAGTTGATTGAGATCCCAAACTGCGTTTCCACGCCCCCACTCGAAAGCCGGTGCTGGTAAATCACCGGCTTCGACCCGGCGGGTAAATTCTGAGATCGGCAAGCGCAGATACGAGGCGACCTCCGCACGCGTCGCGTTGCGGGGGACTCGACCGGCCGGGAGGTTTCGTTTGATTGGTCCGCGCGGCATTGAGGTGGGCTATGCCTGATCGGTGCGGATCGCGGTGATATATTCGGCGCTCGGCGCCATCGGGATCGGAGCACCTCGGCTCGCGAGTTCGGAAGCGATGCGCTGCTGATTGGCGTAGGCGTGGCTGGCGAATCCGGTGTGGGTCGATTTAGCTTTGAGGGATCTGGGTGTCGTAATGTCGCACCAGGCTTGGCATGACCACCAAAGCTGGTGCAGACCTTCGGTCGTCATGTTGACGAGAATTTCGGCGGTGAGGTCGGCGAGGGCTGCGATGGTCATCGTGTCGGATGTGCGGCGGCCGCGACGGGGCTGGTGATCGCCTCCAAACCGATTCTGTCTCGGAAGTAGCGCCACGTTGGTGATTGCAAGCATTGCAAGGCCGGAATCTTTGGAATGCTGGGAGTGGTCGGGCGGATGGCGGCCGGGGGAGAGCGCTCCGCCGGCCGTTCCAGAATGCGTTTCCATGTCGTCGGCGCGATGGTCTGTCTGGCCGCGGTCGTTGATGTGGATGATCGTTGCCCCGAGTTCCGGCCGGAGCACGACGACTGCGGTACGGAGATCACGGGAATAGCGCTCGACAGCCAGCAGGTGGTTTGCTGGCGAGACATGGGTCGTAAGATGCTCGGCGAGCATTTGAATCAGATCGGAGGGGACGGCCCAACCTTCGAGGATTCCGCCGTCAATGCATCGCTGTGCGTGAAGCCGAATCGCGCAACCAAAGCAATCGCAATCGGCCGAGTGAATATCTGCTTCCTCATGCATGCTGATCGCCGGTCGGCGATTGCGCCGGCGTCGGACTGGGGGCATGGGCGCGTATCAGCGACAGCAAGGCTCGGAGTGTTTTTGGGTTGAGATGTCGCGCCTCGTCTGCGATCTGCATGACGGTGCGGTTGCGTGGCATCGACGTGATCGTGTTGAAACCTGGATACGAAACATCCTCGAAGAACGAATCGAGCGTGACATTGTACAGGATCGAAATTTGACGAAGCCGCTCTACCTGGATATTGGCCCTGCCTGTCTCATATTTATGGATCGACTGATACGCGACTCCGATGATCCGACCGAGATCGGCCTGGGTATGCCCATGGATGATTCGCAGTTTTTTGATGCGGGCGCCGGTTGCGGGCGTGATCGTGCAACCGGGGCCGCGATGGCGGCCGCTTCGTGGTTTGGGGGGG
Organism: Aliidongia sp.; assembly: GCA_034665905.1. Lineage (GTDB taxonomy): Bacteria > Pseudomonadota > Alphaproteobacteria > ATCC43930 > CGMCC-115725 > JAXDMU01. The sequence goes on from JAXDMU010000014.1 coordinate 6,263, forward strand.
GTGTCGAGGGTCATCGTTGGGGTTTCCAGTCAGCTATAGGGACAGAGATCTGCCGAAGTCGGCCAAGTCGAGGTCGTGAACGGCGGCGAGTGCCAGTACCCGCCGGTAGAGCCAATTGAGGTGATGGTCGTAGTCATCGGCAGGGACGGCCAAATTCGGATCGGCGTGCAATTGACTGATCCGCTGGACGAGGTCGGATACATGACAAGGGACCGTCTCGCCGGCAGTGGGCGATAGCGTGATCGGCCGATGAATACAGGCGGCGAGCAGGATCGAGGCGGCGGCATCGCGAGGTGCGATCAATCGACGACGCCTGATGAGAATGAACGAACGGCGGTTGCTCGTGACCCGAATGCCGGGGATGACGGTTGAGAGACCGTATTCCGCTGCAAACCGAAATGTCGTTAGATGATCGTGGAGCCGCACTGGTCCAATAGGGTGGTCATTCCGGGTCAGGAAGTAGGCGGCGAACTCGACCATATCTCTGAGTGTCTACTGTGCGTGTCATTAATGATCAATTTTAGTAGCCTAAAAAATATCACTTTGGAAGGACTTTGAGTGACGTCGAGCCCGAGGCACCACCGGTGTGTGCGCTGCGAGATGTTCGCCGGTGGCGCCCCTGGGATTGATTGTGGGGGGTTAGCAATGATAATATCTTATGAAATCATATAGTTATTTCGATAATCGCTAAAAATCGACGCGGGCAAGAAACCGAACAGACGTCGGCATTCGGGCCATATTCCATGAACCGTTGCGGGGGTCGGATAGCGGAGGAGGTGCAGTCAATTGCCCCGATCCGGGTTAGCGCTCGCCATGGAATCCGAAATTGCCGTCAAAACTATCACTCAAAAATGACATATGTGCAGCGGATGAGGAGGGCGGCGCTTACGCGCCGCGCCCCTTGTGCTCGAAAACCGGCAGCCGCATCGCCCTGGCCTTATCGACCAGGTTGCCGGTGATGCCTGAGCCTGGGAAGGCGATGACGCCGATCGGCAGGAGCTGGAGCATCAGATCGTTGCGCTTGAACGGCGCTGCCTTGCCGTGCCGGGTCCACTCAGGCTTGAAGGCGATATGCGGAACCTTGCGGGCCTCGGCCCAACAGGCGGCGATGCGTTCGCCGCCCTTGGGGCTGCCACCATGGACCAACACCATCTTGGGATGCTTGGCGAGGACCTTGTCGAGCTTAGCCCAGATCAGGTCGTGTTCGTTGAAGTCCAGGCCAGCCGAAAAGACCACTTTCGGACCATCAGGCAGCAGGACCTGCTGGTCGGCGCGGCGTCGGGCCGCCAGGAAGTCGCGACTGTCGATCATGGCCGCTGTGAGCCCCGCGTGATTGACCTTCGAACCGCTGCGCGGCAGCCAGGCGGTACCGGTGTGGGTGCCGAACTGGGCAGCGGCGCAGTCCCGGAAATATTCCAAGCAGTTGCGACGTTCGATCAGGGTCATGCCTTCGGCGGTTAGTCGTTCGAGTTCGACTGAGCGGATTTCCGAGCCGTCCTGCTCCTGTTGGCTGCGCCGCTGTTCGACCTCGTTGGTGTCCAAGGCGCGTTCGATGCGCTCACAGGCGCGCTGGTAGAGGTTGACGGTAGACCAGAGGAGTTCGGTCAGATCAGGCTCCAGCCGGGTATCGGTCAAGGTGGTGACCAGAGCGTCGAAGATGTCGGCGACGGCGCCGGCGATCGGGCCGGCTTCAGGCAACGGCCGGTAATCCGGCTCATCGTCATAAGGGCGGTAGCCATAGGTCTGAAGCGCTTCGATGGCGTGTTCGGTGGCGCAAGAGCCGTGTACGGGCTCGTCATAGTCGTTGATGTCGGTCGTCATGGTGTCCTCCTCGTCGGATGCCGCGCCCATCGCGGCCTGTGCGGCGACGAGACGACAAGCGGTTCGAGGCAGAGCCGGGGAACCCGCCAGCCGGCGCAAGAGCGACGGATGGCGGGCGCCCCGGACGAAGCGCAGCGGAGTGCGGCCAGAGGGGACTGTTTGATTGCGATGACGCGGTGCCCGGTTGCGGTCGGAGCGGGCCGCAGGCCCGCTCCAGACGCGGCCTGGCGCTGCGGGGAGAGCGCTCAAAGAGTTCCCGGAGCCGTCGGCGCCTCGGAACGTTTGTCGTCCGATCGCCCTCTGAGCAGGCCATGGGCGAGCATTCGACAAAAGAGGCGGCACCAAAAGGATCGGCCGATCCTGGACGAGATCCCTCACGACCTGTGAAGGGAAACATATCGTTAGGATCGATCTGGGCGAGAAAGGAACCCGCGATGATCGACGGGTTCCTGCCCGATCTGAACTATTCGGCAGCGATGGCGTGGATGGGCGTTTCGCCTTCAGCCGCCACCGCTTCTACGATCGGCACAGCGGTCTGCATGTCGGGCTGTTCCGAAACATCGGCGGCCAATACGCGGCCCGGGGTGCGTAGCGGCTCGGGCAGCCAGCCCGATCCGGCAAGCATCTGCTCGGCTTGAGCGGCCATGTCGCCCTTCTTCAGATGATCGATGAGCTGCGCCCGAGCTTCACCCTTCTCCGGCGGCCGGCCCTCTTCGTCGAGCACTGTGGCGATCACCTTCGCCGTTTCGGCCTTGCTGAAGCCGCGCTTGCGGAGGAAAGCCTCGCGGTCCTCGTCCCCGCGAGCGACGATCTGTTCACGCGCCGCCTTGATGCCGGCGACAAACGGTGCCGGCGACGACCGGGCAAAGCTGGCCAGGGCGGGGGCGGCCTCGTGGGCGAAGCGCTGTGCCGCGAATTTACTGTGCCGGATGCTGATTTCCTCGAAACCCTCCACACCCCAGAGATTGCGGTTCATGCAGACGGCCCGGAGATAGAAGGACGCGATGCCGAGCGCCTTCGAGCCGACCTCGCTGTTCCAGCAATAGAACCCGCGGAAATACAGATCCGGGTCGCCGTTCAGCAGCCGGCCCGCCTCGATCGGGTGCGTGTCGTCGACCAGGAACAGGAAGACGTCGCGATCGCTGGCGTAGAGCGTGGTCGTGTCCTTGGTCACGTCCACGAACGGGTTGTGCATCATGGTCGCCCAGTTGAGCACACCCGGAACCTTCCAGCGCGTGTCGCCGACCCCGTCTCCTGCGATCTTCATCACGGCGGAGACCAACTCGTGGTCCCAGATGCGGCCATAATCCGGGCCGGTCACGGCGCGCAGCTCAAGCCGGCCATCGTCGGTTTCCAGCGTCTTCACCAGTTCGCGGTGGCGGAGCAGGCCATGTTGAAGATTGATGCCGGCCAAGGGGGCCGGCAGGTCGCGCAGATAGCCGGATGGCGCGCCGACCAGACTGCAAAGCTGGCCGAAGCTCCAATGGGTGGGAGCCACCGACCTCACCCGGCCGGGCAGGATCAGCGCGAGCCGCTCAGCGTCGTCGCGGCTTGCGTCGACGCGGATCGCTCCGCTCTCCACAGTGCGAGCCGTCGCCCGATCCGCCCGAGCGCGGACAGCGGCATAGAGTTCCGACAGCGACAGATAGCGCTCGTCGTCAGGACGGGAAAACCATTCGGACGAGACGCGACCGATGCGTTCGCCACGAGAAACGTCGACCTTGAAGCCGGAAGGAATGGGACGGCGGGCAGCAACACCGGCCACTGCAGCAGCGCTGGAAAAATTCATGATAAGATCTCCACGACGGGCGCCGGAAGCCTTTCTCCCGACCTTCAGCCCATCGCAGAAAACCTGTCCACACTCTCACTCTTCGACCTCTCCACCTCTCCTTTCCAGCTTTCGCCAGCGCGGCCCGTGACAGCGTCGGCGGCGGTGAGCCGCGGCGGATCACACCGGATCGTCATTCCGCGCACAAGACGGACCGATCAACCATGAGGAGTTGCGCGATAGCCGATTTGACCGCCACCGTCTCGGTGCCGATCGACGCCTCGGTTAGCTGCCGCTCGCCGGACTGGAGTCCGGCGAGCG
>JAXDMU010000015.1:0-3837 GCA_034665905.1 Aliidongia sp.
GATCGAGGAGCAACTGGCACTCGACGTGACGCCGGCGACCTGGCCGATCGGCATGGGACGCGACTTACTCGGTACCTACGATATCCTGAACGATACCCTGCTGCTGTTCGGCAAGCGCGATGGCGACCGGGTGACCGAGCCGCTGCGCTGCACCGGACTAGGCGATCCGCAATTGGCCCGGCACCTGCCGCCCAAGGCGCTCGCCAAGCTGATCGAAGAGGTCGAGATGGTTCGTGGCCTGTGCCCGCCGTTCGATCTGGCAGCCTACCGCGCCGGCGCGCTGACGCCGGTGTTCTTTGGCAGCGCCATCAATAATTTCGGCGTGCGCGAGCTGCTGAAGGGTGTTGCCGAACTGGCACCGCCCCCGCGCGCGCAGCCGGCCGAACCGCGCCCGATAGCACCCGGCGAGCCCAAGGTCACCGGCTTCGTCTTCAAGGTCCAGGCCAATATGGACCCGCAGCACCGCGACCGCATCGCCTTCGTCCGGCTCTGTTCCGGCCGGTTTCAGCGCGGCATGAAGCTGAAGCATATGCGCACCGGCCGGATGATGGCGGTGACCAACCCGGTGTTCTTCCTGGCGCGTGACCGCAACCTCGCGGAAGAGGCATATCCCGGCGATATTCTGGGCATCCCCAATCACGGCACGCTCCGCATCGGCGACACGCTGACCGAGGGCGAGGAGTTGAAAGTCACCGGCATCCCGAATTTCGCCCCGGAAATTCTGCGCCGGGTGCGGCTCGACGATCCGATGAAAAGCAAGCATCTGAAGCGCGCCTTGGAGCAGATGGCCGAAGAAGGCATCACCCGCGTGATCCGGCCGCTGATCGGGGCCGATTGGATCGTCGGCGTGGTCGGGCCGTTGCAGATCGAGGTGCTGGCCGAACGCATCCGCACCGAATACGATCTCAAGATGCATTTCGAGGCCGCACCCTATGAAACCGCCCGGTGGGTTGCGTGCCCGGACAAGGTGAAGCTGAAGCGCTTTCTCGAAGAGCTGCGCGGCAGCCTGGGCGAGGATCATGACGGCGCCCCGGTGTTCCTGGCGCGCAATGCCTGGGAACTCAATCGCACGATCAAGGATTGGCCCGATGTCCAGTTCCATGCCACGCGCGAACAGGCGTGAACCGCGCATGAAGTGAGGAGAGATCCGATGCGGCGACGGGCACGACCACGCCAGCGGCTCTTGCTGCTCATCCCGGCCGCACTGGCGCTGACCGGGTGCGGCCTGGCGCCGAAGGCGTTGACCGGCCCGCCTCAGCCGGGCGAGCAATGCGCGGCGTTGCTCGACGAGGCGTTTCCCGGCGGCGAGATCGCGATCACCAACCGGAAAATCGTCATGGAGTCGATCACCACGACGATTGTCACGCTCGACGGCACGCGCGATGTGACGCCGAGCAATGCCGTCGCGCGGGATGTCGCCGCGGAATGCCGGTACGATCACGGCGTGCTGATGGATTTCCACTGGACCAAACCGCCGTTCCGCTGAACGGCCGCCTCGGGAGCGGACCCTCATGAAATTGCGCATGCTGGCGCTGGCCGCCGCGTTGCTATGCGGCGGCCCGGCTTTGGCCGACGATGCCGTGACGATCGGCACCGATTGGCGGGCCGAGGCCGAGCAGGGCGGGCTCTATCAGGCGCTCGCCACCGGGATCTATCAGAAATACCATCTCGCCGTGACGATCCGGCAAGGTGGGCCGAACCTCAATCAGGCGCAATTGCTCGCCGCCGGCCGCTATGATTTCGCGATCCAGTCGAACAGTTTCGAGCCGCTCAACATGGTGCGCGCCGGGGTGCCGATCGTCGCGATCGCCGCCGCGTTCCAGAAGGACCCGCAAGTCCTGATCGCCCATCAAGGCGCCGGCAACGACACGCTGGCGGCGATGAAGGGCAAGCCGATTCTGATCTCGGCCGCCTCGCGCGAGAATTTCTGGAAATTCCTGACCGCGCGCTATGGCTTCACCGACGACCAGATCCGCCCCTACACCTTCAACATGGCGCCGTTCCTGGCCGACCGCCACGCGATCCAGCAGGGCTATCTGACCAGCGAGCCCTATGCCATCGAACTGGCGACCGGCGAGCCGCCGGTCACCATCCTGCTGGCCGATCAGGGCTATGGCGGCTATGCCGCGATGCTCGCCACGACCAGGGCGATGACCGAGACCAAACCCGATCTGGTGCAGCGCTTCGTCAGCGCCACCATGGAAGGCTGGGCGAGCTACCTCGGCGCCGATCCGGAACCGGGCAATGCCCTGATCAAGCAAGACAATCCCGAAATGACCGACGCCATCCTGGCCCACGCCATCGCCGGCATGAAGCAATATGGGCTGGTCTTGTCGGGCGATGCGACGACGCGGGGCATCGGTGCCATGACCGACGCGCGCTGGCGGGATTTCTTCGAATTCGCCAGTGACGCGGGGGTCTATCCGAAGGATCTGGATTATCGCAAGGCGTATGATCTGCGGTTTGTCGGCAAGGGGGGGCGGTGATCAACCCTTGACGTGTCCGGCAAATTTCCGTACATTTTAACGGAAGGTGAGGGGCCATGGCATCCCGGCAACAAACTCGAACCGCCCGCATCGAGGCCCGCATTGCCCCCGAAGCCTTGTCGGTGGTGAAGCGCGCCGCGGAGTTGCAAGGCCGGAGCGTGAGCGATTTCGTGGTCGATGCCGCCGTCACCATGGCGGAAAAGACCATCGAGGAAACCTGTCTCATCCGGCTTGCCGTCGAGGATCAGCGCGCCATTGCCGAGGCGTTGCTTAATCCCGCCCCGCTGGCACCGGCCCTGGAACGCGCGATCGAGCGCTACCGCACGCTGATCAAGACGCCGAATTGACGGACGGCTTCACGATCGAGGCGCTGAGCGGGGCGCATCATCGCACAGGTTTTTCTTCCGGGGTTCCAGAGCTGGATCGGTATTTCCGCGAGTTCGTTTCGCAGGACATCAAGCGGCGGATCAGCAATTGCTTCGTCGCGCTTGATGGCGCCGGTGCGGTGGCGGCCTATTACACGCTGGCCGCCACGAGCCTGCCCTTGACCGAACTGCCGCCCGAGGACACCAAGCGACTGCCGCGCTATCCGCTGTTGCCGGCGGGCCTCATCGGCCGCTTGGCGGTCGATCACCGTTTCCGGGGCCAGGGGCTCGGCTCGGCCTTGATCATCAATGCGATCGACCGATCGATGCGGGCCGAACCGGCGATAGTCGCGCTGGTGGTCGATGCCAAGGATGAAACGGCGGCCTCGTTCTATTGGCATTTCGGATTTCGCCGGTTCGTCAGCCAGCCGATGCGCCTGTTCATGCCGATCGCCGAGGCGGCGCGGCGGCATTTGTCGTTGTGATGGGTGCGCATGCCTTCAACGGCCAAATGTCCGAGCCTCAATCGAAAAGATAGTCGTTGGTCGGTTATCGTGGTCTGGACCTGTTTCCTGCTTCCCACACTCTTTCTGAGGGCTGAGATGAGCGACGACGATCTATCCAGATTCGGTTCAGACCTACCGCCCCGAAAGGAGGATATTTTATTTCGCCGCCGTTCCATCGAAAAGCAGCGTCGGGATGCCTTCCAAGGGATGGAAGATTGGGTTTATAGCACCGGATTTCGGCTTGCCGCCCATCACCTGGCCGAACAGGTGGGCGATACCGGTACTGAGCAAGGGTTCCTGATTTACCCAATCATCTATCTCTACCGGCATTACGTCGAACTTGTACTCAAGGCCACTGCTGTCCGGTTAAGCGGCGGTTGGTTACGTCTAACGGGCTGATTTAACGTGTATTTTCGGCTGAATCGCGTGGTGTCGATTTGAACTTGCTCTGGCACTCTTCGGAGGATTTCCGAGGAGGCC
>JAXDMU010000016.1:0-20881 GCA_034665905.1 Aliidongia sp.
CTCTGCGCCGTTATCGCCTGCGCCCGGTCGAGTGCGAGGCCGCACAAATCAGCCTCGCCGATCGCGTTCAGAATCACGCGATGCGGCGGCAAGACCGTGTGCTCGTCGAAAAACTCCGCCACCAGCACCGCCGTCTCGAATCGCGTGTCGTCGATGATCGTCTCATAGGCGAGATTGCCGTCGCGCGCAGAGACCAACACCAGCAGCGGCACCGGCGCCGCCGTGCCGCGATAGGGCAGGATCGTCACCGGACGGCCGCGGAAGGCCAGCGCGCGGTGACCTTCCGCGGCCGCTTCGTCTCCGGCGGCCGAAAGCAAGTGCGCCAAGCCGCAATGGGCTTCGCGTTGCGTCGGATCGAGCGCCAGCGCTGCCCGATATTGTGTTTCGGCCTCCGCGGTCTCGCCCAGCGATTGCTGCATATTGGCCAGATTGACCCGGCCCATCGGGTCGTTTGGATGATGTTTCACCGCCTCGGCGTAGACCAGCCGGGCCGCATGCCGATGGCCGTCGGCCAGCAGAAGGGCGCCCAGATTGTTGAGCGCACCGGCATGGTTCGGGGCGCGAGCGAGCAGCGCCAGATATTCCTGCGTCGCCTCTTCGACTCGGCCCGCTCCGGCCAGAAGGCAGGCACGGTCGAAGCGCACCTCGACGGCATCGGGTTCGGTGGCGAGCCGGCGCTCCAACTCGGCCAGCACCAGCGCCCGCGTTTCGGGCGCAATCCAGGTGCTCATCCATTGTCTCCTTCTTGCGGCACCGGCCCGACATAGCGTGCCCGCGGGCGGATCAGTCCGGGATGGCAGCGCTGCTCCAGCGCATGGGCGATCCAGCCGGCGCTGCGTCCGACGGCAAACAGCATAAAGGGCGCGCCGGGTGGCAGGCCCAGGGCGCGCGATAGTGCCGTCAATCCGAAATCGAGATTGGGCGGATGCCCGATCAGACGCTCGGCCACCGCTGCAATCGTCCGGTGCCGATCGTCGGCGGGCAGGAGGTCGATCAGCGCTCGGCCGCGCGGATCACCCTCGGGATAAAGCGGATGGCCGAAGCCGGTGATCGGATCGCCGCGCTGAAGCCGGGCGGCGATCACCGGTTCCGGGTCGCTGGCGCGGTCGATCTCGTCCAGCAGGGCTTCGCATCGGGCGGTCATGCCGCCATGCAGCGGGCCCGAACACGCCGCCAGCCCGCCGACCAGTGCCGCCGGCAGCGAGGCGCCGGTTGCGGCGATGCAGCGTACCGTGAAGGTCGAGGCGTTAAGCTCGTGATCGGCGCACAGCACCAGCGCTGCCCGAATCCGCTCGGCCGCATCATCCACGCCCCACGCCTGGGCCAGCATGGCATGAATCGGCAGCCGGCCGGGCATGACGCCAGCGGCGGCGGCGGCCATGTCGCGCATCAGCCGGGCCGCCTCCAGCCAGAGCGGCGTGGCGCGGCGGGTCCAGGTGGCGAGCGCCGCCGGTTCGCTGAGCGCGAGCAGCGCAGTGCAGCGCTCGACCGCCGTGAAGCTTTTGAGCTGCGGCAGCAATGCCGACCAAAGACCGGGCGGCTGCGGGGCGGGCGCGTCGAACGGATCGGTCGCGCGGCAATCCCAGAGCAGCCGCGCGGTATCTTCGAGCGTGGCATGGGCCGACCAGCGAATCGCATCGGTTCCGCGATAATGCAGCTTGCCATTTTGAATCAAGGTGATTGACGAATCGAGAACCGGCAATCCCCAGTCGAGCGTTGCTCGTGCAACGCGCTCCGGCCGCCGTCCACGCGCCTTGCGCTCGACCAGCGCCGAGATCTGCTGCTCGCGATAAAGGCTTTTGCGCGGATCCGCAGGATCGGGTTCGGCGTGGATCAGGCCGCGGCTGACATAGGCGTAAAGCGTCGCTTTGCCGATCCCGAGCAAGCGGGTCGCCGCCGTGGCATCGATCAGACCGGTCACTTCGGTTTCCTTATATTGATTATCTTTATCAAGATTGACGATCTTATCGCACGACGCAATCTCCTTTGATACCGAAAGCGAGGTACAATCATGTCGAACGGTCTTGAAGGCGTCATCGCAGCGGAAACGATGTTGAGTCATGTCGATGGCGAAGCCGGCCAATTGATCTATCGCGGTCACACGCTGGAGGAATTGGCCGGGCAGGTCCCCTACGAGGCGGTGGCCGCGCTGTTCTGGAACGGTGTCACCGAGACGCCGATCGATGCGGCGGCGCTCAGCACGGCGCTCGGCCAGGCGCGTTTGCGTGCGGCGGAGATCGCCGCGCCATTGCTCGCCCAGACCGATGGGCTTTCGGCGATCGAGGCGTTGCGCCTTTTGCTCGCCGCACTGGGTGATCGCGAGACGATTCCGCATCACATTTTGGCAACGGCGGCGATGCCGGTTTTCACCGCCGCAATCGCCCGTCGGCAAGCCGGTCTGGCGCCGGTGGCGCCGGATCCCGCGCTCGGCCATGCGGCCGATTTCCTCAAATCGCTGCGCGGCGTTGCGGCGACGCCAACGGAGATTGCCGCCCTCGACACCTATCTGGTCGCGATCCTCGATCATGGGCTGAACGCTTCGACTTTCGCGGCCCGTGTCGTTGCCTCGACCCGCGCTGGGATGTTTTCGGCGATCGTGGCGGCACTCTCGGCACTCAAGGGGCCGCTGCATGGCGGGGCGCCTGGGCCGGTGCTGGATATGCTCGACGCCATCGGCAGCGAGATCAATATCGACCCATGGCTCACCGCGGCAATCGACGATGGAGACCGTTTGATGGGGTTCGGTCATCGCGTCTACCGCGTGCGCGATCCCCGCGCCGACGTGCTGAAGGACGTGGCGATCCGGTTGCGTGGCGGGGCCAATTCGATCGCCTTCGCCCAGATGGTCGAGCGCCGCGCCCTGGCGCTGCTTGCGGCCCGCAAGCCGGGACGGCGACTCGACACCAATGTCGAATTCTATACCGCCCTGGTGCTTGATGCGCTCGCCCTGCCGCGCAGTCTATTCACGCCGGTCTTCGCGATCGGGCGTGTCGCTGGTTGGGCGGCGCATGTTCTGGAACAGGAAAGGAGCGGTCGGATCATCCGTCCGCAATCGCGCTATATCGGGCCGATGCCGGTGTGTCCCGATGCGCCGCCCGCCGCAACGCGCGTAGCGCGAGCGGGCTGAGAAGCGACGCCGACGCCGCGGGGATCTGCGTTCTCTCGTCGCACGCGATATTGGACTCGCCTTATCGATGGCGCTCTGCTAGGAAGGGGATGGGAAAAATTCTCACCGGCGTCAAACGACACCGGTTTTGACCCTACTTAAAAGTGAGACGCAGCTATGTCCCTTATCGGATCGGTTTCTACCACTCCCGCGGCAGTCACGACCGCCCTGGTTTCGCCCACGACGCCGGCCCCAATCTCCGTCAGCGCGGCGACCCCCAACACGACCGTCCAGAGCGGCCCGCAGCCGGCGAGCACCAGCGGGTATGTCGGTACCAATTACAATTATACTTCCTGACGCCGCCTCGTTCCACGCGGCATCGCGGCCCCTTTTTCGAAGGCGGGGAAGGGGTCGCGGATCAGCGCCCACGAAAAGCTAGGCGACGTCGTCGGTCTCTTCTATGCTCCCGCAACGATCATGAACCGGGGGAGACGAGCGTGACCATGTCCAAAATATTGGCGGTACTAGCCGGCGGCTTTCTGTTCGCGGCATCGTTCGCCGCGAACGCCCAAAGCCTGCAAGGCGGCGACCATGCGCTGCTCGAACTCGGTGCCGGCGGTTACGATGTGATCGGCGCGAATGCGAAATCGGCCGGGATTTTCCGCGCCGAATATCGCTTCGACACGAAGCTTTTTTTCCTGCGGCCGCTGATCGGAACCGAGGTGACGACCGACGCCAGCACCTATACCTATGGCGGCTTCGCCCTCGATATCTATTTCGGCGACCATTGGGTTCTGACCCCGAACGAGGCGGCGGGCTTCTGGACACGCGGCAATGCCGATGCCAAGAATCTCGGTTCCTGGGTCGAATTCCGCAGCGGTGCCGAATTCGATTATCGGTTCGACGATCGTTCGCGCCTGGGCTTCAGCTTCCACCATATTTCCAATGCCGGACTGACCCAACGCAATCCGGGCGAGGAAGAAGCGCTACTGACTTTCTCGATTCCGCTGGATGGCGGTCCCTGACTGGCCGACATGCCAATCTAACCGCAGTTCGGCTGCACGCCATTCCCCACGCCGGCTTGGACGTTGACCAGCCCGGCGACCAGAATGCGGGTGGCGGCGCCGACCAAGCCGGTGTGCAACGGATCGTTCTCGCTGTCCGGCTTCAATTGATTGTCGAGGATCAGGTGGGCGATGCCGTGGAGCAGCCCCCAAACGGTCACGGCAGCCATGCCGGGATCCAAAGCCGGGTTGAGCATCTCGACATGCTGCTGCAATCGGCCGAAGGCCTGTTCGGCGACCGCCCGTAGCTCGGGATGGTCGCTCTTGCGGATCTCGTCGCTGAACATCAATTGATAAACGCCCCGATGACGCAGGGCAAAGGCGATGTAGCCGCGCGCAATCTCCAACAAATGCGCCTCCGGATCAACGACCAGTGCGGCGTCCCTCATTTCTTGCGATAACATTTCGAAGCCGCACGCCGCGACGGCGGCCAACAATGCCTGACGCGTCGGAAAATGCCGATAGGGGGCGTTGTGCGAGACGCCGACCAACCGGGCGACCTCGCGCAGGCTGACCGCGGCCGGGCCGCAGCACGTCACCAATTCGGTCGCTGCGGCTACCAGCGCGACACGCAAATCGCCGTGATGATAGGCGCCCGAAAATTTTTTCTCTTCCGATGTTGACACTGGCTACATTCCGTCTTATGTTGACAGTGCCAACTTGATCGATGGCAGCCCGGCTGTCAAACCCATGGAGAATAAAATGTTGATTTTCGGCCTCATCTTCCTGACTTCGACTATCCTCACAACGCTGTATTTTACTTGATCCGGGCCTTGGCGTTGACGTGTCACGCCGTTTGGGCACGGGGGCAGCCAGCCGGGGATCGTGGGCACGGCCCCGGCACGGCGCCCATTAAGTAAGCATTTCGCCCGCTTTTTATACAAGAACTATTCCGGCACGATTGCAGTTCCCCGGCAACGATGCTGTACTCGGTCCTGGGCTGGCGCCCAAACCAGGATCGAAGCGATGGACCAATCCAACAGCGTTGCGGTCGCGGTCGTCGGGGCAGGGCCGGTCGGACTGACCGCCGCCGCAGAACTCACCCGGCATGGAATCAGCGTGCGCATCGTCGAGCGCCGCGAGGACGCGGTGGCGCATTCTCAGGCGGCCGTCATTCATGTTCGCACCCAAGAGGTGTTCGAGGCGATGGGGGTGGCCGAGCGGATCGTACCGTGCGGCTTTCCGTTTGATTATGTGTCGCTGCACGCTTTCGGCAAGTTGCTGGGCGGTATCCGCATGCGCGGCGTCGATGGCCCCTATCCCGGGCCGCGCGTCATCGGCCAGCGCCAGATCGAACTCCTCCTCGCCGAGCATCTGACCGCACTCGGTACCGCGATCGATCACTCCGCCAACGTGACGGGGATCGCCGAGTCGACCGACGGATTTGTCGTGACGCTCACCCGACCGGACGGAACGAACGAGAGCTTCCATGCCAATTATGTCATCGGTTGCGACGGCGGGCGCAGTTTCGTGCGCGAGCGCTTCGGCATCGGCTTTCCGGGCGAGGCCGATGACGGTTTTGAATTCATTCATGCCGATGCGCAGCTCCATTGGTCCTATCCCGCCGGGCGCGGCTATATCTATGTGACCAAGGATCGTCTGCTTCTGCTGTTTCCGTTCGATGCGGCGGGACACTATCGTGTGTTGTGTGCGCGCACCGACCAGGATCCAAACGACCGATCCGTGCCCGAACTCGCGGAATTGCAGGCGATCCTGCGCGAGGTTTCGGGCGATGCCGAGGCCGAATTGACCGATGCCAGTTGGCTTGCACGCTGGCGCTCGACCCACCGAATCGCCGAGCGCTTCCGGCAGGGCCGGGTCTTTCTGGCGGGCGATGCCGGTCATATTCATGTTCCAGTCGGCGGGCAGGGCATGAACACCGGGATTCAGGATGGCTTCAATCTCGCCTGGAAGCTCGCCGCCGTGATCAAGGGCGCGGCGGTTCCGGCCGTGCTCGACTCATACGAGGCCGAGCGTTATCCGGTCGCCGAGGATCTGCTCAAGGGCACCGATCGCGGTTTTCACCTGATGGTGCAGCCGAGCGATTTGGCGAGCTTTGCCCTGAAACTGTTCGGCTCCGGCGTGATCGCGCTCGAAGCTGTCCAGGATCGGCTGCGTCGGGTCCTGGGCGAGGTGACGATCAATTACCGGCAAAGCGCACTGGCGGAGGATCATGGCGGTTCGATCGGCCCGATTGCCGGTGATCGCGCGCTCGACGGCGTCGTGGTGCGCGCGGCCGATCGGCGCACCTTGCGGCTGTTGGAGGTGATGGCGGGGACGCGCTGGAGCTTGCTGATCTTCGCTGGAGCGGAAGCGGAAAGCGGCCTCGGCGGATTCACGGCGCTCGCCCAACAAGTCGCCGCGCGGTTCGGGCGCAGTGTGGTGCCGATCCTCATCACGCCGGGCACCGCACCGGCCGCTTGGCCGGGCCTCGTACTGCACGATCGCGACCATCTTCTGCATGAGCGCTACGGCGTGCTGCACGCGGTGTTCTATCTGGTCCGGCCCGACTGGTACGTCGGATTTCGGGCACCGGCGGCGCGGGACGATCTGCTGACGCAGTATCTGGAACGTTGGCTGATCGCGGATTGACCAGGGGGGTCAAGACGACTCCGCCGGAAACGCGGTTGCGTTCCGGCGGAGCGTCCGGGCGATACTGGATTCAGAGCGGCACCCGGGGCGGGGCGCCGACCGGTCAAGCGGCCGTCTTTGCGGCCTTCTTCGCGGCAGCGGACTCGATCTGCTTCTTGAGGCGACGCGCCTCCGCCGGCAGTTTCGAGAGTGAGGTCGATAACAGGAACGCGTCAATGCCGCCATTATGTTCGACCGTCCGGATGGCGTTGGTCGAAAGGCGCAGCCGCACCGGAAAACCCAGCACGTCCGACAGCAGCGACGTCACCTGCAAATTCGGCATGAAACGGCGCCGGGTCTTGTTGTTGGCGTGACTGACGTTATTGCCGGTCTGCACGCCTTTGCCGGTGATTTCGCACTTCCTGGCCATAATGAGACTCTTCAACTCGCAAAAGGGAGCGGGGCGGGAACCATGAAGGCAACCGCAGTAAGATGTGGCTTCTACGCGAGTGCCTTGCCTGCGTCAAGCTGCGCCTTGCACGAAATGGTCAGGCGATGCGGCGGCACAGGGCAGGCGTTGGATGCACCGGCCCAAGGGGCCGGCGATCTCAATGCTGATGGCTGTGCGCGATGCCCTTTTCGTGCAGCAGCCCTTCGAGTTCGCCGGTCTGGTACATCTCGCGGATGATATCGGCGCCCCCGACGAATTCGCCGTTGACGTAGAGCTGCGGGATGGTCGGCCAGTTAGCGAAATCCTTGATGCCCTGGCGGATGGCCGGGTCGGCCAGCACATCCACGCCCTTGAACTTCACGCCGAGATGGCTCAGCACCTGGACGGCCATCGAAGAGAAGCCGCATTGCGGGAAGACCGGCGTGCCCTTCATGTAAAGCACGACCTGGTTGGCGGTGATCTCTTCCTTGATCCGCTCGAATACAGCGTTATCGCTCATCGCTCTCTCGATTTCTGGTGGGTCGATATGGGCAGTAGATGGGGTCTCGGCCTCAACTGTCCAGGGCCGAGGTTTGCAGGGCCAGTGCGTGCAACACGCCGCCCATGCGGCCCTTGAGCGCGGCATAGACCATCTGATGCTGCTGCACCCGAGACTTGCCGGCAAATTCGGCGGCGCGGACATAGGCGGAATAATGATCGCCGTCGCCACGCAGATCCTCGATCCGCACCTCGGCGCCGGGCAGGGCTTCCTTGATCATCTGCTCGATTTCGGCGGCATCCATTGCCATGACCGGGTCTCCCTTACTGTGCGGCCGACATGAAGCGCGGCAGCCATTCGGCATTGATGCGGGTCAGTTCCGCGACCGGGAGCGAGCCCAGACCCGGCCCGGCCAGCGCCTTGCCGCCGGTGGTGCCGATCCGCTGAGCCGGAACACCCTTCGCCTTCGCCGCGGCCAGCATTGCGTCGGCATCGCGAGTCGTTACCAGATAACGCGCCTGATCCTCGCCGAAATAGGCGGCATGCAGCGGCAGATTGCGCGGCAACGCCTCGATCTTGACGCCGATCTTGCCGGCCATCGCCATTTCCGCCAAACCGATCAACAGCCCACCATCGCTCAGATCATGGCAGGCTGTCACGGCGCCGTCCAGGATCTGGCCGCGCACGAAATCGCCATTGGCACGCTCGGCGGCCAGATCGACCGGCGGGGGTGCCCCATCCTCGCGGCCTGCGATCTCGCGCAGGAAGAGCGAGGCGCCAAGATGGCCTTTGGTCCGGCCGATCAGGATCACGGCCTCGCCCGCGGCTTTGAAACGCAGATCGACCGCCTTCGCGACATCGTCGATCAGCCCGACGCCGCCGATCGCCGGGGTCGGCAGAATGCCCTGGCCGTTGGTCTCGTTGTAGAGCGAGACATTGCCGGACACGACCGGATAGTCGAGCGCCAGGCAGGCGGCGCGCATGCCCTCGATGCAGCCGACGAACTGGCCCATGATCCGCGGCTTTTGCGGGTTGCCGAAATTCATGTTGTCGGTGATGGCGATCGGTGTTGCGCCGATCGCGGTGATGTTGCGCCAGGTCTCGGCCACGGCCTGCGCGCCACCGCGCACTGGATCGGCAAAGCAATAGCGCGGCGTGCAGTCGGTGGTGAGCGCCAGCCCCTTGCTGGCGCCATGGACACGTACGAGTGCCGCGTCGCCCGGCGGCTGCTGAATTGTGTCACCCATCACAGTCTTGTCGTACTGATCCCAGATCCAGGCCTTGCTGGCGAGGTCGGGGCAGGCGAGCAATTGCTTCAGGGACGCCCCCAGATCGTCGGGCGAGGCGATCTCGGCCGCCACGAGTTCCGGATGGGCCGGGGTAGGCTCCCACGGCCGCTCATAAAGTGGCGCCTCGCTCACCAGCGGCTCGACCGGCAGATCGGCCTGAACGGCGCCGCCCATCTTCAGCACCAAATGGCCGGTCGTGGTGACGCGGCCGATCACGGCGAAATCCAGTTCCCATTTGTCGAAGATCCGCTTCGCCTCAGCTTCACGGCCGGGCTTCAGGATCATCAGCATGCGTTCCTGGCTCTCCGACAGCATGATCTCATAGGCGGTCATGCCGGTCTCGCGCACCGGAACCTGATCGAGATCGAGTTCGAGGCCGAGCCCGCCCTTGCCGGCCATCTCGACCGAGGAGGAGGTGAGGCCGGCTGCACCCATATCCTGGATGGCCACGATCGAATCGCCGGCCATCAGTTCCAGGCAAGCTTCGATCAGCAGCTTTTCGGTGAACGGATCGCCGACCTGGACGGTCGGACGCTTGGCCTCGGATTCCTCGGTGAATTCGGTGGATGCCATGGTCGCGCCGTGGATGCCGTCGCGCCCGGTCTTGGCGCCGACATAGATCACCGGATTGCCCGGACCCGCGGCGGCCGAATAGAAGATCTTGTCCGCATCGGCCAGCCCCACGGTCATGGCGTTGACCAGGATATTGCCGTTGTAGCTCGCGTGAAAATCGGTCTGGCCGGCCACGGTTGGCACGCCGACGCAGTTGCCATAGCCGCCGATGCCAGCGACCACACCCGCCACCAGATGCCGGGTCTTCGGATGATCGGGGCTGCCGAATCGGAGCGCGTTCAGATTGGCGATCGGTCGGGCGCCCATGGTGAAGACGTCGCGCAGAATGCCGCCCACGCCCGTCGCCGCCCCCTGATAGGGCTCGATGAACGATGGGTGGTTATGGCTTTCCATCTTGAAGATCGCGGCCTGACCGTCGCCGATATCGATCACGCCGGCATTCTCGCCCGGCCCGCAGATCACGCGCGGGCCGGTGGTCGGCAGGGTCTTCAGATGAATCTTCGAGGATTTGTACGAGCAATGCTCGCTCCACATCACCGAAAAGATGCCGAGTTCGGTGAAATTGGGATCGCGCCCCATGATCTTGCGGCAGCGGGCGTATTCTTCCGGCGTCAGCCCGTGCTGCGCCACGATCTCGTCGGTGATTTCCGGGATGAATTTCAAGAAAGCGCTCCCACCAGGCTCTGGAACAGGCGAAGTCCGTCGGTACCGCCGAGTAGCGGGTCATAGACGCGTTCCGGATGCGGCATGTAGCCAAGCACGGTCTTGGTTTTGTTGAAGAGGCCGGCGATGTTGCGGATCGAGCCGTTGGGATTGGCTTCCGGCGTGACGCGGCCCTCGGCATCGCAATAGCGGAAGGCGATCTGGCCGGCGGATTCGAGCGTGTCGAGCGTCGCCTCATCGGCGAAATAGTTTCCGTCGGAATTGGCGATCGGCACGGCGACGACATCGCCCACGGCATATTTGTTGGTGAAGATCGACTGGCTGGTTTCGACCCGCGTCGTGATCACCCGGTTGATGAATTTCAGATCGCGATTGCGCATCAGCGCGCCGGGCAGCATACCCGCCTCGGTCAGGATCTGGAAGCCGTTGCAGATGCCGAGCACGGCCAGACCCTTGTCGGCTTCGGCCTTGACCGCGCGCATGATCGGTGAGACCGCGGCCATGGCGCCGGAGCGCAGATAGTCGCCATAGCTGAAGCCGCCGGGCAGCACGACCAGATCGACTTCCGGCAATTCGGTTTCGCGGTGCCAGACCATCTTGGCCGGCGTGCCGGTGATGTCTTCGAGCGCCACCGCAATGTCGCGGTCGCAATTGGAGCCGGGGAAGACGATGACGGCGGATTTCATCGCGAATGCCCTTTATGCCGGATCGATCGCATAATTCTCGATGACGGTGTTGGCGAGCAGCTTTTCGCACATGCTGCGCACGGTCGCGCGCGCGGTTTCCGGGTCGGTCTCGGCCAGATCGACCTCGATGAACTTGCCTTGGCGTACGCCGCGCACGCCGTCGAATCCCAGCGTGCCCAGCGCATGGCCGATGGCGGTGCCTTGGGGATCGAGCACGCCGGGCTTCAGCGTGACAAGAACCTTAACTTTCATGCCGTCCTCTTCTTCCGCAGGGCCGGAGCCATGTCCAGGCGCGCGGCTGATATAGCAAGGAAGGTATCGGGGCACAATCACGCGAGGCTGATCGGAGCCCATGGCGATGGCTGCCCCGCGATCCCGGCAGAGCGCCAGACGACACCGGGCCGCAAGCCGGGAGCAGCGAGTGCAATGAGCGCGCTCGACAGGGTGCCGAACCCGCCGGGCAGCATGAAGCGCATGGCGCTTTCCGGCCCGAGCGCCGGGTCGGCTTCGGTGTCTTCCAGCAGCACCTGCCAACAGCGCCAATCGTCGCTTTCGGGATCGGGCGTCGCCGCGGCGAAGCGGTCGTGATAGCGCCGGATGCGCGGGCTCGACCGATCGTGGAGATCGCGCGCGGTCACCATGGCGAGGCCGGGCTGGATCGCCTGCACCGAAATCGCGGCACCCTCGCCGCGATGGGCCAGCCAGAAGGCATCGCGATTGTCGGCGATCACGAGGTTGAACGGCCGGTAGGCGTTGGGATCGAGCGCGCCCAGTGCCGCCGCTGCCTCGGCGGCATCGGCGTAATCAAGTGCATCCAGCACCAGTTCGCCCCGCGATCGCTTGCCCTTCGAGGGGCCGAGCGTGCCGGAGCGGTTGAGGATCGCGGCGACGATGCCCTGATCATTGAGCCCGAGCCAGGAACCGCCGGCCAACCGGTCGAGACCGGCGACGATCTCGGGCCGTTCCGGCCAGTGCCGGCCCGGCGGCGAGGAGGGCCGGTCGCGCATCTCGTCGCGATTGGCGGCGAGCAGCAGAGGCCAGCGATGGCCGGGACGGCGCAGAAGAATGACGGTACACACGCTTTTGACTTCTCCTGCGCCTGATCGCTGGCTATTTCGGCTGGGTCTCCGTCATGAACCGCGCCAGTTCGTCCTCCCAGGCGACGGCCCAGGTATGGGTGCCATGGCCGTGGGTCTTGTCGCTGATCGGCAGCAGGACGAAGCGGCCATGGGCCAAGTGCGGGGCCTCGGCCTCGGCGATGCCCAGTTCCGGCGGGTTGATGAAATCATCGGCCGAATTGATCCACAATACCGGTACGGTGATCTTGTCCAGGCCGGCTGACGGATCATAGTCGCGCGAGGCATCGACCTGATAGATCATATCGTTGGCATCAAGTTTTGCCAGTTCCGCATCGGTGCGCTTCGCCAGCGTCTCATCGACCTGTTCCACGGTCGCCAGTGCCTTTTGCATCTGCTGCGGTGCGCTGCCGGCGATCGACAGAAGATCGGATGCCGTGCGCAGCCCCTGGATCGGCGCCTGCTGGTACTCGCCGCCCTGCCACGCCGGATCGTTGTGGATTGCCTCGATCACCATCCGCCGCCATAGCCGGTTGCGTCCGACGATCCGCACAGGCAGGCACGCGAATGGTGCCAGCGCCTCGACATCGGCCGCATAGGTCTCGCCCCAGACGAAGGCGTGCATGCAGCCCATCGAGGTGCCGAGGATCAGCCGCAGCTTATCGACCTCCAGCCCGTCCTTGGCCAGCCGGTGCTGGGCTTCGACCATGTCGTCGTAAGTGTAATGCGGAAATTTGGCGTGGAGCCCATCGCTCGGCTTCGAGGATTTACCGTGGCCGATCCCGTCCGGCAGGATGATGAAATAACGCGCGGTGTCGAGCGGCTGGCCGGCATTGAACAATTCCCCGCCGAAGATCGGCCGCAGGAAGGTCGAGCCGTCGCCGCCAGTGCCATGCAGGATCATGATCGCGTTGGTGATGCGGTGCCGGGCATCATATTTCGGCGTGCCGAGCGTCCGATAGTGGATTCGCAGTTCGGGCACGGTCTCGCCTGAGCGGAAATGAAAATCGCGGATGGCGAAATCGCCCTCCTTGACCGGCCAGGACGGCGCATCGGCCGCTGCCGCAGCACCGCTCAGGGCCAGGCCCGCCGCCGCGAATATCGAAACCAGAAGCCGATGCATGATCTGAGTCCTTCTGCAACACGGCCGGGAAGGACCGCTTCAGCGCTATACGCCAAAACCTCGCCCGGCAAAGATCAATCACGCGTGAACACCGCTCACGGCTGCGCGCAGGCGACTGGTGGGATGTTCGGTTTCGGGCATCGCCGGGCGTCAATAAATTATCGTCCTATGATGATACTCCCATGCTAAGTCCCGAATGATAGAAACATCATAGGATGTGATCTAGTATTAACCGTCGCGTAATAGAAAAGTCGATGGGAAGTCAGAGATAACAATGGTCGTCACCGACTATTTGTCCAACCGGATGAAGCGGTTGATATTTAACCGGATGTTGGTGTCTTGCCTGACATTCTATTGCCGATGATCGCGCTGCACCCGAACGGGCATGGCGGACGGAGCGCCGGAGTTTTTATAACTATGGATGCATTTCGGATCTTGCGGGGCAAGCGCACCGGTCTTGCCGTCGTCCGGGGGCTGGCATGGGCGATCTGATGGCGATGCGTGAAGAGCGGGACCGGTTCGTCGCCTTCGCGTTCGCCGCAGCCGATCTGCTGGTGCAACTCGATTGCGACTGGCGTGTGCGTTTTGTGTCGGGGGCGGCCCAGACGCTGCTCGGCACGGCTGCCTCGGCATTGCCCGGAAGGGATTTTCGCGACTTCGTCGATTTGGCCGATCAGGTTTATTTCGAACGATTGCTTTCGATGCTGATGACGCGCGGCCGGACCGATGCGGTCACGTTGCAGTTGCGCCGTGCCGATGGGCAATTGTTGCAGGTGACGCTCGGCGGATGCTGTTTTGGCGGGAAGGCGCCCGATTTTTACCTGTCTCTGACCAAGCACAACAATGTCGTTGGCACCGACGACAGAGATCGTGACCCGCAAACCCGGCTGCTGTCGCCGGAAAGCTTTACCGCCGCGGCGGCCCGGATCGCGCGCGCATCACATGATCCGGCCGGTAATCAGATGGTCATGCTGCATGTCGATGGCCTGACCCGGCTGGAAGATGGCCTGTCCGACCCGGCACGCCGTCAGTTGCGCAGCGAAATTGCCGGTCTGCTGCGCAGCGCATCCTCGGGCGGTGACGTGGCGGCGCAGCTCGATCGCGAGACCTTCTCGGTCGTGCAGACCAAGGGCGCGGATGCGGCGGAGCTGCGGTTCGGGCTCGAAGCCGTGGCCCACGCGAGCGATCCTTCGGTTCCGGTTTCGGTCACGAGCGCGACGTTGATTCTCGATGCCGCAGCACTTGACGATCAGGATGCCGGGCAGGCGCTGGCCTATTGCATCAAGCATTTCGCGAAGACCAAGGGGGCGGGCTTCACCATGAGTTCGCTCAGTGACGGCTTCTGCGACATGGTGAACCAGACCATGTCGCGCGTCACTCTGGTGCGCTCGACCTTGATGGAGGGAAAATTCACGCTGGTCTATCAGCCGATCGTCGATCTGAGTGACGGGACGCTGCACCATTTCGAGGTACTGACCCGCTTCGCCCCCGGCCAAAGCCCGTTTGAACTGGTTGCCTTCAGCGAAGAGATCGGCCTGGCCGAGGAGCTTGATCTCGCGATCTGCGAGACCGCCTTGCGTGCCGCACGCCGGGCGCAGATTCGCCATGTCCTGGCGCTCAATTTGTCGGGGCGGTCGATCCAGAGCAGCAGCTTCATTACCCGCCTGATGGCGCTGGTCACCGAACTCGCATCGGATCAGCGCAAGATTATGTTCGAAATCACCGAATCGGCAGCGATCCAAAATCTCGACGAGGTCGAGGGCGTGATCCGGCTGTTGCGGCGGCGCGGCCATCCGCTCTGCCTCGACGATTTCGGTTCGGGCTTTTCCGCCTTCACCTACCTGCGGCATTTCGAGGTCGATTACGTCAAGCTCGACGGCAAGTTCCTGAACGCCGCCTACACCCGCCCGCGCGATGCCGCCTTGGTGAAATCGGTCACCCGGGTATGCCGGGATCTGCACTGCGCCACGATCGGAGAAATGATCGAGAGCCAAAACGAGGCCAAGGCTGCGCAGACTCTGGGGGTCAATTTCGGTCAGGGCTATTACTTCGGCAAACCGGCTGCCGTGCCCCGATATACACCCTTGTAAACAAGAATGTTCAGGCGCCCGGCCCCTGATGCAAGAACCAGTCATAGGTCGTCCGCAATCCGTCTTCCAGGCCGATCCGGGCGGTCCAACCGAGCGCCGTCAGCCGCGTGACATCCAGCAGCTTGCGGGGCGTGCCGTCCGGCTTGTCGAGTTCATGAGCGAACCGTCCCTGCCAACCGACAATTTCCGCAATGTGTTCGGCCAGCTGGTTGATCGTCACATCGGTGCCGGTCCCGATATTGAGATGGACTTCCCCGCAATAGCGCTCCATGAGGAAAACGCACGCGTCGGCCAGATCATCGACATGCAGGAATTCGCGCCGCGCCGTTCCCGTACCCCAGACCGGCATCTCGGCCGCACCGGCGAGTTTCGCCAGATGGGTCTTTTTCAGCAGCGCCGGCAGCACATGGCCGCTCTGGAGATCGAAATTGTCGTGCGGGCCATAGAGGTTGGTCGGCATGACCGAAATGAAGTTGCAGCCATATTGCCGCCGATAGGCTTGGCACAGCTTGATGCCGGCGATCTTGGCGAGCGCGTACCATTCGTTGGTCGGCTCCAGCGCACCGGTCAGCAGCGACTCCTCGCGGATCGGCTGCTCGGCGAATTTCGGGTAGATGCAGGAAGAGCCGAGGAACAGCAGTTTCTCGACGCCGCTCTGCCGGGCCGCCTCGATCAGATTGGTTTCGATGACCAGATTGTCGTAGAGAAACTCGGCCGGACGCGTGTCGTTGGCGAGGATGCCGCCGACCTTGGCCGCCGCGACGAAGACGGCTTGAGGCCGATGCTCGGCAAACCAGGCGAAGGTCGCACGCTGGTCGCGCAAATCGACCTCACGACGCTGGGCCGTCTGCACCGCGGCACCTGTGCCGCCGAGCCGGCGCAGCAAGGCGCGCCCAACCATTCCCCCATGCCCCGCGACGAAGACCCGCTTGCCGTCCAACTCATA
The DNA here is from genome assembly GCA_034665905.1 of Aliidongia sp. Lineage (GTDB taxonomy): Bacteria > Pseudomonadota > Alphaproteobacteria > ATCC43930 > CGMCC-115725 > JAXDMU01. The sequence goes on from JAXDMU010000016.1 coordinate 16,117, forward strand.
GCGTTCATGGATCTCAGCCATGGGCGGCACCGCGCAAAGGACTGTCATGGCCGGAGGATTTCAGCAGTTTTTCCTGCTTGGCCAGCGCGTGGTCGGCTTCGACCATCAGCTTGACCAGTTCGGGCAGGGTCACTTTCGGCTCCCAGCCGAGGATGCGGCGCGCTTTGGCATTCTCACCCTCCAGGTGATCGACTTCGGCGGGGCGGAAATAACGCGGATCGATCGCGACATGCTCACGCCAATCGAGCCCCAGCTCGGCGAAAGCCAGTTCGACGAATTGTCGGACCGTATAGGCGGTCCCAGTAGCAACGACGTAATCGTCCGGCGTGTCCTGTTGCAGCATGCGCCACATCGCCTCGACATAATCACCGGCAAAGCCCCAGTCGCGCTTGGCGTCGAGATTGCCGAGATAGAGCGTGGCTTGCAGCCCCTCCTTGATCCGGCCCACGGCGCGGGTGATCTTGCGCGTGACGAATGTTTCGCCGCGGCGCGGGCTTTCATGATTGAACAGAATGCCGTTGGCGATGAACATTCCCCAGGCCTCGCGATAATTGACCGCATACCAGTGGGCCGCGACCTTGCTGGCGGCATAGGGGCTGCGCGGGTGAAACGGCGTCGTTTCGCTCTGCCGGGCCGGGGCGGAGCCGTACATTTCGGACGATCCGGCCTGATAGATACGCACCGGGCTGCCGCGCTGGGCGACATGGTCACGCACCGCTTCCAGCAGGCGCAGCGTGCCGAGGGCGACGATATCGGCGGTATATTCGGGCATCTCGAAGGATACTTTGACATGGCTTTGGGCGGCGAGATTGTAAACCTCGTCCGGCTGAATACGTTCCAGTATCCGGCGCAGACCGGTGCCATCGGCCAGATCGCCATAGTGCAGGACCATGCGGGCGCCGGTCTCATGCGGGTCGTGATAGAGGTGATCGACGCGGTCGGTGTTGAACAGGCTGGCGCGGCGCAGCAGGCCATGGACCTCATAGCCCTTGCCCAGCAGCAATTCGGCCAGATACGAACCGTCCTGGCCGGTGATGCCGGTGATGAATGCGCGTTTCATGATAAAATCGCCTCGCCTGCTGTACGCGAACCTGCATGGTGCATGGGCGACAGCTTTAGCGGCTCCTGGCGAAATTTGGAATTTTCATCTCGCGGAATCGCAGGCGATTTGCGCAAGCGTCATCCCGTGGGCGCGCTTTCGATCGCCTGCTCGACATCGGCGAAGCTCGGCTGGTTGTGCTGCTGGAGCATCATCCGGGCGCTCTCGACCGCCATGATCGGCGCGTAACCCTGCATATAGGCGACGATGCCGCCCTTCATGCAGACCAGATAACGCACTTCCTCCTCGGCCAGTGCCTTGAGGCTGGTCGCGATCGGCGCGATGAATCCATAGGACAGAAAGACACCGAGAAAGGTACCAACCAGCGCACCGCCGATCAAATGACCGAGTACCTCCGGCGGCTCGGTGATCGAGCCCATAGTGTGGATCACGCCGAGCACGGCTGCGACGATGCCCAGTGCCGGCATGCCATCCGCCATCGTCTGGATCGAACTGGCGATCTCCATCTCTTCATGGTGATGGATCTCGATCCGCGCATCCATCAGCGATTCCATCTCGAACGCGTTATCGGCACCCATGATCAGCATCCGGAAGAAATCGCAAAAGAATTCGACCGCGTGATGATCGCTCACGAAAGTGGGAAACTGCTGAAACAGCGTACTTTCTTCGGGGTTTTCGACATGCGCCTCAAGCGCCATGGCGCCTTTGGATTTTGCCATCTTGAACACGACGTTCAACATCACCAGCAGTTCGACGAAACTGGCCTTGTTGTATTTTCCACCCTTGTACGTCCGCGGCAGGCGTTTCATCACGCCGTGGAGCACGGGCTTCGGATTGCCGATGAGATAGGCGCCGAGGGCGGCGCCGACGATGATCATGAATTCGAAGGGCTGCCACAGCACGGGCAGATGGCCGTCATTCAGCGCGTAGCCACCGAACACCGAAACCAGCACGACAGCGATACCGACAAGCAGAAACATAGTGCACTCATCATGGACAAGCCGCCAGCCGGCGTGCCGTACCGTGATAGGCCCGCATGGGTTAGGGATCGATTAACCGATTCGGGAAAATGCGGGGCGCAGCGGCCGGGGCGGAATCGAATCGCGCGATCGTTGCCGCTCGCGCGGGCGGAAAGCGGTCAGGCGGCAGACCAGCGTACAAGAGTTAGAAACCACGGAGAAATTTTTGACCCGGCCACTCGGCGGGATCTTAAGTGCGCCTTCAAGCCTCTACACACCCGCCGCTTTTTTATCGCCTCTGTTACCGGCTTGTTACAGATGGTTTTTCGTCCCCAGCAGAACCAGCTTGGTGCAGTCCCACCGGCCGAGCGTGCAAACGGTACCAATGATTTCCGCGTGCAAATTGCACGGTGGTTCACGAATAGGGGCGTTAAAGGGGTATTGCCTTGGACGAAACGAGTGGGTAGGGTCCGGGCCGTTCGATAGCTATTCAGGTTCCGGCGTTGCCGGATCGGCGGTCGCCGGCCTGGAATGTTGTGCTGTCGGAAGGGCGTATGTGCCTTGCGAGACGATTCCGCCCGTGCGACCGGTCGCTTGAGAAGCGCCGTGCGGACGGAAGGAAGTGCAAAGCGGCTTACTGCGTAAGAGGGGGCATGATCGATATATTTTCGCGCTTCGGGGAACGCGTTTTCCCCGAACGGCAGATCTTGATCCGAAGCCGGGGAGAGATTACCCACATTACGCTGCCCAGCCTGCTTCAAGCCTCGGTCCTGACCGTAGCGGTGGCCACCATTGGCGTCGGCGGTTACAACGTGATCGCCAAGCGAGATAACACGGAATCGGCCTTCGTCCATTCTCTCAAATCGGAATTGGCGCTGGCGAAACAAGCCGCGGACACAGCTGGTGCAAGGTTGCAACAGTTGGAGGCCGAGCGGCAGGTGCGGGGCGATCAGGCCGATTCGGCCGAAGCCGCTGCGGCCGTCGATGTCGCCACCCTTTCCGCCCGCGTGCACCAGCTGGAGAACGGCGTCCAGGTCGCCTCGCATCAAAGCGCCGAGAACCGTTCCCTCTACGAATCGACCGCCGCCCAGTTGGCGCAGGTCTCGAGCGAAGAAAAGCGGCTCAAGGCCGACCATGACAAGCTGGCCGCGGAAAAGGGCAAGCTGGAAAACAAGGTGGGCGAACTTCAGGAAGCCAAGGGTCTGGTCGAGCGCAGCGTCGCTGTCGAGCGCGCCGCCCTTCGCCAGAAGCTCGCTGAACTTGAGCAGAAAATGGCGAAGAAGGACCGTGGCACCAACGTTTCGGATGCGCCCGAGGCCGAAGAGCCGGTCACGGCGACAAACAAGCAGGTCGCCAGTGCCGAGGGCTTCGATCTGGGCAAGTTTCTGGCTGGATTCGGTGTCGGCATGAAGACCGGCGATGTCGGCGGCCCGTTCGTCGCGCTGGAAGGCGGCAAGGCCGATGCCAAGGCGAGCGAGGAAGCACAAAAGCTGCTGAGCACGCTGCCCCTGACGGCACCGCTGGATCATTTCCAACTGGAGAGCCGGTTCGGCGCGCGTTCCGATCCGTTCAATGGCCGTCAAGCGGTCCATACCGGCCTCGATCTCTCGGCACCATATCGCACGCCGGTCTACAATACCTCGCCCGGCACTGTCGTCTTCGCCGGTTATGCGGCCGCGTACGGCAAGGTGGTCGAGATTGATCACGGCATGGGCATCCACACCAAATACGCCCATCTGAATCAAGTCACCGTCAATGTCGGGCAAAAGCTCGGGCGCAAGACCCGAATCGGCCTGCTCGGCTCGACCGGCCGCAGCACCGGTCCCCATGTCCATTACGAGGTCCTGGTCAACGGCGTTGCGCAGGATCCGGAAAAATTCCTTCAGGCGGGCCAATCGATTGCGCTCGTTAAAGCCGCCAAGTAACGGCCTGGATCGGCCCCGTCCGGCTGCGGCCCGGGCGGGGCGACTCTCCGTCGTCGCCAGTGACATGCAAATCACCGGCACGCTACGCTCCAGCGGACAGATCCAAATCGACGGCATCGTCAATGGCGACATTACCGCGCAGAGCATCACGGTCGGACAGACCGGAACCGTAATCGGCAAGCTCGTCGCCGCCGAAATTCATGTCTGCGGCACGGTTCACGGCGCGTTGGAAAGCGATTCGATCAGCCTGTCGCGCTCCGCCCGCGTCTATGCCCAAATCAGTCATGCTGGGCTGTCGATCGCGGAGGGCGCGGTGCTGGAACGGCAGATCGATAACGACCCGGCCGCCGACATTTAATCTGAGCGCGTCGGCGTCACGGGCCGTGACAGAGCGGCGCGCCGGAGAGATTCTGGTTCCAGCGCGGCTTTTCCGGCACTGCCGGATGGGGCCAGAATTCCACCAGACGCCAGCCCTCGTCGGACCAATCCAGCAACGCCGCACCATGCGGCGGCAGCCCCAGCCCGTTGCCATCGGTACAAGACAGGAAAGCACGCCGATAGCCGGCCGCCTGCGCTTCCATCGGATCGCCCGAGGAGAATTCCCGCAGATCGAGATCGGGCCGGCGCGGCTGGGCAAAGCGCAACGCGCCGCTCAGCATCGTGCCCGTGCTGGTATTATCGCCCGGCATCAGAAGCGCCAGCCGATCGTCCGGCGCCAAATGCGGTGCCAGATGCTCGGCCAGAGACCAGATCAGCGGCTGTGGTGCCTCCAAATCGAAACGCAGGCGCTGGGCGAAGCCGATCGGCGCCGCCAGGATCGC
>JAXDMU010000017.1:0-5737 GCA_034665905.1 Aliidongia sp.
ACGGCCGCTCGGCCGGCAGCAAAGCCAGGCGCTTGGCCCGGCGCGAGCGCCAGCGGGTGACCAGCAGGATCGTCACCATGGTGACCAGGAACACGCCGAGCGCCGCCAGCTCGATCGTTTCGGCCCAGCTTCCCATCATCCGGCCGAGTTCATGGCCGAACAGATACCCGGCCCCGACGAAGGTCACCGCCCAGATGCCGGCGGCGATGAAATTCAGCGTCATGAAGCGCACGACGCTGAGATCGCTGAGCCCGATCGCGACCGACGAGAAATTCCGCACGCCATAGACGAAGCGGAAGGTCAGGATGAACAGCGTGCCCCAGCGCTCCAGCCAGCGATGCACCATGTCGATGCTGTGCTGCCAGTCGGGGAACCGGCGCAACAGGAGGGGGCCGCATTTTCGGCCGAGGAAAAACCAGCATTGGTCGCCCATATAGCTGCCGAGCCAAGCGCAAGCGACGAGCTTGTACGGGTCGATCAAGCCGTTGGCGGCGACCGCGGCGGCCAGCAGGACGAAGGTCTCGCCCTCAAGGAAGGTCCAGGCGACCGTGATCAGGTAGAACCAATCGCCGTGGTCACGGATAAGCCGCTGAATATCTTCCATTCGGACCGTGTTCTCTCCCTTGATCCCCGCCGACACCGTTTTGCCGGCACGAGGGCACGACGACACGCGGTCCGTACAGCAATACCCATACATCCTAATAAATCGGCTGGATTTCAAGCGCGGAAAGCGATTGCACCGCAACAGGGGCATTGCCGGAAAATGGTCGGGACAGCCGATTGCGGCATTCTGTCCGGCGATTTGCCTGGAATCGGCGGTAGATCCGGCAGGAATCCCCGATTTTGGCCTGTTCCGGATCTGCCGGAGCGGCCATACTGCGAGGCGTTTTCCCAAGGTGACAGCGATTTAATGCTGCGGAAGGCGTGATTTCAGGTAGCGGGGCGTATCTTCATATATGAGCTAATCGTCTCGAGGGGATGCGAGGCGGTTTTCGGTTCAGGTTTCAGGAGGCGATCCTTTCATGGCACAGTATGATTTTTTCACAAGGCACCTGCGGTCACGAGCCGGCGTGACCCGGCTGGCTCTGGCTCTGACCCTCGGCACCTGCTTGGCGACGGGACCGTTCGCCCCGGCCCTGGCCGACAGCGGTGCCGGCGCCAATCTCAGCGAAAAGCTGCCGAGTCTGGCGCCCGTCGTCGAAAAGGTCATGCCGGCGGTCGTCAATATTTCGGTCGTGCAGCATGCCGGCACGCCCGGTGCCGCCGCGCCCGACGATGAATCCGACAATGGCGAAGATGATCAGGATCAGGAACCCGATCAGTTGCAGCGCCCGCAGCCGGGCAGCCCACAAACCCCGTTCGACGAGTTGCTGCGCCGCTTCTTCGAACAGCAGCAGCAGAACCGGCATGGCGGCATGCAGGCGCCGAGCCGCCGGGTCATGGCGCTTGGCTCCGGCTTCATCATCGATCCGGCCGGCTATGTCGTGACCAACAACCATGTGGTCGGCACAGCCGACAAGGTCGAGGTGATCTTTCAGGATAATACACGCCACGTCGCCAAGATCATCGGCAAGGACGCCAAGACCGATCTGGCGCTGTTGAAGATCGAGGCGCCGAAGCCCTTGCCCTTCGTCAAGTTCGGCGACAGCGACAAGGCGCGGGTCGGCGATTGGGTCTTTGCGGTCGGTAACCCGTTCGGCCTGGGCGGCACCGTGACCAAAGGCATCATCTCGGCCCGCGGCCGGCAGGCCGAAGACGGCAATTACATCGACTTCCTGCAAGTCGATGCCTCGATCAACCGCGGCAATTCCGGCGGGCCGACCTTCGATCTGGACGGCGACGTGATCGGTATCAACACGGCGATCTATTCGCCCAATGGCGGCTCAGTCGGCATCGGCTTCGCAATCCCGTCCGATGCGGCAAAGGTGGTGCTCGATCAGCTTCGTTCGAGCGGCCATGTCGATCGCGGCTTCCTCGGCGTACAGATCCAGGAAGTGACCTCCGAGATCGCCTCGTCGATGGGCCTCGATCCCGATCATCCGATCGGCGCCCTGGTGGCCCAGGTCACTGACGACAGCCCGGCGGCCAAGGCCGGCGTCAAGGTTGGCGATCTGATCGAGAAGTTCGACAGCAAGACGATCGAAAAGATGCGTGATCTGCCCCGCATCGTGGCCGAAACCGGGGCCGGCAAGAAGGTCGATATGGTCGTGCTGCGTGACGGCAAGACCCTCACGCTGTCGACCAGCGTCGGCCAGATGGACGACACCAAGGTCGCCAGCGCCAAGGGCGACGACAACGACAAATCCAACCGGATGGCCTCGCTTGGCCTGTCGCTGGCCCCGCTCAATGCCGATGCGCGCAAGCGTCTGGGCATCCAGAAGAATATCGAAGGCGTGCTGATCTCCCGCGTGCGGGATGGCAGCCCGGCCGCCGATAACGGCGTGCTGGCCGGCGACGTGATCGTCAAGGTCAATGGCCAGAGTGTCGGCAAACCGGAAGAGGTCATGGAACAAGCTTCCGGGATCAAGCCCGACAAGGCGGATGGCAAGGCTGAACCGAAATCGATTCTGCTGCTGCTCAACCGGCACGGCGTCAACCGGTTCATCGCGCTCAAGCCGGAAGAAAAGAACGGCTGAAAACCGTCGGCCGGGCGGCTCCTTCGGGCGCCACCCGGCCTTGATCCTCCTTTTGCAAAGCGGTCGTCATGAAACTCCTTGTCATCGAGGATGACCGCGAGGCTGCGGCCTTTCTGGTCAAGGGTCTCCAAGAAAGCGGCCACACCGTCGATCACGCGGATGATGGTCGCCAGGGCCTGTTCCTGGCGACCAGCGAGCGATTCGATGCCATGATCGTCGACCGCATGCTGCCTGGCCTGGATGGGCTGGCCATCGTCGCCGCCTTGCGGGCATCGGGCAATCACACGCCGGTCCTCATTCTTTCGGCACTCGACGGCGTGGACGATCGGGTGCGCGGCCTGAAGGCCGGCGGCGACGATTATCTGACCAAACCCTATGCCTTTTCCGAATTGCTGGCGCGACTCGAAGCGCTGATGCGGCGCGGCATCGGTCCCAAGATCGAGACGCAGCTCCGGGTCGGCGAACTGGAAATCGATCTGCTCGCCCGGTCGGTCCGCCGTGGCGGCGGCGAGATCGAATTGCTGCCCCGCGAATTCCGGCTGCTCGAAGTGCTGGCGCGCCATGCCGGCCACGTCGTGACCCGCACCATGCTGCTGGAACAGGTCTGGGACTATCATTTCGATCCGCAGACCAATGTGATCGACGTCCATATCAGTCGGTTGCGGCAGAAGATCGACAAGGGCCATGCGCGGCCGATGCTGCATACCGTGCGGGGAGCGGGCTATTGCCTGAGAGCGGTTGATTGAGCTTTTTCGCACCAGTACCTTTCGCTTGGCACTGTTTTATTTCGGGCTCTTCGCCGTTTCGGTCCTGGCCGTGCTGGGTTTGGTCTACTACCACACCGTCATCTATGCCGATCAGCAGACCGACGAGACGATCGACGCCGAAATCATCGGCCTGGCCGAGCAATATCAGCAACGTGGCCTGGCCGGGCTGATCGCCGTCATCGGCGATCGCAGCGATCCGGGCCGGGGCAGTTCGATGCTCTACCTCCTGACCGATCAGCGCCAGCATGTGCTGGCCGGCAATCTGTCGGGCTGGCCGGATGCGACCGTCGGATCGGACGGCTGGATGCGGTTCAATCTCGATCCGACGGCGTCCTCCGCCCGCCGTCACGTCGCCCAGGCGACGAGCTTTCTGCTGAGCGGCGGCTATCAATTGCTGGTCGGGCGCGATCTGGCGGAGCGCCTCGCGTTTCAGAACCGGATGATCGAGGCGCTGTCCTGGGCGGCGGCGTTGACCCTGGCGCTGGGGTTGGGCGGCGGATTGCTGATGAGCCGCGGCGTGCTGATCCGGATCGAGACGATCAATCAGGCGAGCGACCGGGTGATGGCCGGCGAACTGGGCCGGCGCATTCCGGTCAAGGGCAGCGGCGACGAATTCGACCGGCTGGCGGGCAATCTCAATTTGATGCTCGACCGGATCGAGCGGCTGATGGGCGGTATGCGCCAGGTGACCGACAATATCGCGCATGATCTGCGCTCGCCGCTCGGCCGGCTCAGAAGCCGGATCGAAATGGCGCTGCTGGCCGACGAAGATGCCGATTATTATCGCGAAGTCCTTCAGCAATCGACCGAGGATGTCGATCACCTGCTCGCGACCTTCAACGCGCTGCTCGACATCGCCGAAGCGGAAGCCGGCAGCCCGCGTGCTGTGCTGACCGACCTGAATTTCGGCGATCTGGTCAGCGATCTGGTCGAGCTTTACGAACCATCGGCCGAGGAACAGGGCCTGACGCTGGCCGCGACGCTGCCGGCCGAGCGGCTGGAGGTGCGCGGCAATCGTCATCTATTGTCGCGCGCGCTGGCCAATCTCGTGGAAAACGCCCTCAAATATACGCCGGCCCCCGGCCATATCGACATCGCGCTCAGTCGAACCGGGGACAGTGCCGCTCTGGTGATCGCCGATTCCGGCCCCGGCATTCCACCCGACGCGCATGACCGCGTGTTCGACCGCTTCGTGCGGCTGGAGACGAGCCGGACCACACCGGGCAACGGCCTCGGCCTCAGCCTCGCGCGCGCCGTGATCCAGCTTCACGGCGGCAAGGTGGCGCTGGAAGACAACGCGCCGGGGCTGCGCGCCGTCGTCTGTCTGCCGCTACTCGCCATCGCAAGCGCCGATGAAGCGCCGGCATTGCGGCGCCGGAGGGAAGGCTGATGAAACCCTGGCCGCGCCGCATCCTGATCACGCTGGCACTGGCCGTGGGGCGGCAAGGCGCGGCAATCTGGCTTGTGCCGCGCGCCATCGTCGCGACCTTCATCAAGCGCGGGGCCACCACGATGGGCCTCAACCGCGCCAATGCCGACACCCTGCCGACCGCCGATGCGATCGAGCAAGCCAGCATGAATCCAGCCCATGAGCATCTGAGTAAATTGCTTGATGAATAAGTCGTAGGATGGGTTTCCGGAGTAGGCAGTTTGTTCTATCAAGACGATTGGTGTATCCGAGCAGTTCGCGGGGCGGGCTACAGTAACGCGTCGCTGGTCAGCAGCCGCATCAAGTCGGTTTCGCGCGGCGTATCCGCGTAAACCTGCATTATGGTCAATACCATCTTGTCGAGAAGCAGTGCAACTTCAAGGTGATATCGACGATACAGATTACTCCGGCGATAATCCAGCCGCGCGTCATCCTCGGCAAGCAGTTTGCGATTTGCCTCGAAATCGAAATCACCGCCTTTGCCGATATAATCGGCGTAGCCCTCATTGAGCCAGACGGGGAACCGAAACACCATAAGCCGACCGAACTGCCGGGACTCCATCACATGCGTTGCTTCATGGGCGACGAAGTAGGACAGCGGTCTTTGAGCGGCATCGGCAATCGGACCAGGACGCGGAGAACGGATCGCGTTGGCGGGAATGTCCGATGGGCGAATGTAGATGTTGCGGAAAAATAAGGTATCCGCTGTGCCGCCGAGCTTGCTATCGAATATCCCGTCATAGAGCCATAAACGCCAGGTAGAATTGCAGAAATATATTCTGAACTTCTGCCCTGAATCATACAGCACGGATGTACTCAGGCGGCGTATCGCGTCATCGAGTACCGCAGCGATCTCGGGTTCGATCGGACGATCCGCCCGGACGTCGAAATTTTTGTAAGTCATG
>JAXDMU010000018.1:0-10437 GCA_034665905.1 Aliidongia sp.
ACGGTCGGGAAGACGGAACTGCCCAGAATGTAAAGATTGGGATGATCCCAGCTTTGCAGATCCGAATTCACCACCGAAGTCGCCGGATCGTCGCCCATGCGGCAGGTGCCGACCACATGGCCAGCGCCGTAGTAGATGTATTTTTGGCCGTTATAGGCAAAAGTCGTCGGGCCATCGGGCGGATTGCGGTCGGTCTTCTGTTCGGCCCCCATCCAGGTGAAAAGCTGGTCGGCCGCAGCGCGGGCGGCTTCGAATCCGGCCTTGGTGTAATCCGATAGATTATACGCGATCTGCGGGCGCGGCAGGCCCAGATGATCCGTGTAGTCGGCGGACAGCGTCACCCGGTTCTCGGGATTTGGTGTCTGTTCCACCAGAAACGCCATCCGGAATTGCCGTGTGTAGCGCTGATTCAGGGCCGCGACCAGATCCTGCCCGGCCAGACCGACCTTGCCGGTATCGCCACCAAGCACGAAGTCCAGCAGGCTGGTATAGGGATCGCCGGCCGGGAAGTTCCAGCCTTCGTTGCCGATCTCGATGCGGAAGCTGGCACGGTACCGGCGGAATTCGCCGTCGCGCAGGGATTCGATCCCCGAGGTCGAAAGCGGGCCGCGATAGGGATAGATCTGGCTCGGTGCCAGACCCCAAACCATATAGAGCGGATGATCCATCAGGTTGCGGCCGACCTGATCGCTGGAATTGGCCATGCCATTGAGCTTTTTGCCGCCATTGGTCGACATCAGCAGCAATTTCGGCGTCTCGATGGCGTGCGCTGCCAGGACGTAGATCTTTGCGGTCGCGACGCCGCGCTCGATCACGGCGCCCGACGGGCCGTCATAGCGAAGCCACGAGATCCCGCCGACTTTCCGGTCGTCGTCACCCAAATCGACCGAAACGGCGACGGTATTGTACTGAATCGTGACGTTGCCGGTTTGCAGCGCCGCGTTCAGCGTGATGCTGGGATCGTACTTCGCCTGAATCGGACAGATCGGGATGCAATTGGTGTTGCCGCCGCAGGCCCGCCGGTTCTGGTATGGCCGTGAATTGCGGCCGGCCGGCGTGATGCTGACGGTCAATGCCGTGCCGTCGAGGATCTTGCCATCGACGCTCGCGGCGACATACTGATCGACGAGCGAATTGGGCAGCGCCGGCATCGGGTATTGGTAATCATCCGGGAAAGCGATGCCTAGAAAATCCTGGTCCGCCTTGTCGGCCGACACGCCGATTTCCCATTCCGCCTTACCGTACCAATCCTCCAGATCGTCGTAGCCGATCGGCCAATCGACCTCGACCTGATAGGTTTTGGCCATCTTGAAATCATGCGGCACATTGCGCAGGCTGGTCCCAAGCCAATGCCGCCCGGTGCCGCCATTGATCCGCTCATAGGTGCTGGCGAAAGCGAGCGGGCCGGTCTGAATCAGATAGGCCTGCTTCGGGTCCTGCCAATTGCCGGCATCGAGCGTCAGCACGGTGGGACGCGGCGCATTCAGCGTCGTCGGATCGGTCAGGGTGAAGGTCGCGCGGTCGCTGAACAGATCGGGGGTATAGGGCGCCTCCGGCACCTTGGCGGGTGCCAGGAAAAACCGCTCCAGATAATCATTGACGTTGGGCGGCAGGGCGTCGCCCGCCTCCAGAATCAGGACCTTCTTGCCGGCGAGCCCGAGCTGCTTGGCCATCATGGCCCCGGAAAAGCCGGCCCCGACGATGACGACGTCGTAAGCGGGCGCCGCTGCGTTTGTGGTCATTGCCCCTGGCCTCCCTGGATCGTTTCCTGGCCGGTATAATCCTGGAGCGACGGCGGCTGGCCGTTCCAATAGCCGAACGGATAATCCGCGGAGCCCATGGCGTGCGCTTGCGCCACTTTCCACATATAGCCCTGCTCATAGGCGATGGCGGACAGCACGCGTGCCGATCGGGTCTTGGCCGGGTAGAGGCCGGCGGTCGCGTACCAGGCGCCGCTATACCACGCCAGGATGATCGATTTGGCCATCAGCGCGATCGGTGAATCGCCGCTGACCAGCAGCGTGCGCAGCACCATGGCCGGGTCATTGGGAAAGCGCTGCGTGGCCGCGGTGAAGGCGGCAAGCAATTCCGTCAAGGCATCTGGATCATCCGCCCACGCCGCGTCCAGAATCTGCTGATGGACATCGTTGGTCGGGAAGGATGGCAGGAGAGTGGTCGCGGCGATTCCGGTCAACACCGACGACAGCGCGATGAAACCGGTCATGTCGGGTGCGGGACTGGGCGTGAGGCTCATGCTGGTGTCGCTCCATCGGTCGAGGTAAGCGGCCTCAATGGACCGCACGCTCCAGAATGTAGGTGAAGTCGGACGGCGTGCCGGCAGTATCGACGGCGTTGTTGTGGCACGCGATGCAACTGCTGCTGCTCTGCGGCACGGTGCCCTGGATGTAGGTTTCCAACGTGGTATTGGCCAGGAACACCGGGAAGGGGAAGCCGGTCGGGCTGGATTTATTGTCCTGCTGCGTCGGCCATTGCGTCCCGATCAGCATGTAATCGGCCCAGACCGTGCCGGCCAGCGGCGCCTGCCACTTGGCGTTCATGTCCTTGTACGATTGCGCCAAGGCGATGACGCGGGTGATCTGGCTGGCATAGTGGTTCGGGAAGGGTTGGACCGCGGGATTCCAGGGGCGCGGCGGCGGCTGGTTCACCGGACAGGTCGCGGCATCGCAGCCGACGCGATAGAAATTGAACTTGTCCGCCGGCTTCAACGTACCGACATCCTGGGCCTGCGGCACATTGTGGACCTGCTCGAAGGTGGACCAGACCCATTGCGGGAACCGGCGGACCTTGTTGCCGATATGCATGCCGACCAGCCCGACCGTCTGCTTGAGGCAAGTATCCTGGGCTGGCGTGGCACCCTGGGTATAGACCAGGGCCGTGACCGTATGGAATGTCGCCGGATCGTCGCCCGGCCCCATGATTTTCCAGGCCAGCTTGATCATCACCGCCCCTTCATATCCCGGCGCCGTCGCCACCGGCTTGGCCGGGGTGACCGGCCCATCCTGCTGTCCGCCGGGGAAGGTCATCATCGGCTTCGTGGCATTGGGCGGTATGAAGGTCGGCTTGTAAGCGGCCTGACCAGCCTTGGTGTTGAGCTTGTTGGCGATGATGAAATCATACATCGGCTTGTTGATCAGGATCTGGTAGCGGACATAGGCGCCGTTCTGATCGATCAGCGGGCCGGTATCGAACGGCTGGGTGGCGGCCGTCAGCAGATCCGGCGTCTTGCCGACCATGCTCAGCACCGGCCCCGCGCCCAAAGCGGCGCAAGCCTCGGGCGGGGGCGCCGAGGCGCCCCAGGCCGGCGGAGTGGGGGTCATCATCACCGCGAGCGCGTCGGCCCAGCCCGACCACGTCGCCGGCGCGTCGCCGCCCGCACCCTTGCCCTGGCCGATCACGGTCGTCCCGTCGGCCGGCCAATTCAGCGCGACAAAGCTCTGCCACGAAAACGTGTCGAAGCTCTGCTGGATCTGAACCGGGGTCGGATTGCTGCCTTCGAACGTCAGGTCGCACGGCATCAGCGGACTCAGCGCCGCATCGGCCGCGGGGCCATTGGCGTTGCAGGTGACCTTCACGGCATAGGGATCGGGCGGTACCGGCGTTTGCGCCGAGGCCGACATGGACAGGCCAAACCCGCTCAGGGCGACCGACGCGAGAAGCCATAGGCGCATGGCGATGCTTTCCAACTGTTATGCTGGCGCCTATTAGACTCGGCCTCTCGCCGATTGCAAGCCTAAACCAAAGGTTGGTAAATCATACCAATCATGAACCTATGGTGCGGGTCATCACGTCAGATCGCTCGGACTTCGCTGACCTCCGGAATATAGTGCCGCAGCATGTTTTCGATGCCGGATTTGAGCGTCGCGGTCGAACTGGGGCAGCCGGAACAGGCGCCCTGCATATGCAGATAGACGATGCCGTCCTCGAAGCCGTGGAAGATGATGTCGCCGCCATCCTGCGCGACCGCTGGGCGCACGCGCGTGTCGATCAATTCTTTGATCTGGCTGACGATATCATCATCGTCGGCGTGCGCGGTCGATTCCCCGGTGGTCGCTGCGTCGGCCAGCATCACCGGCTCGCCGGTCGTGAACATGTCCATGATCACGCCCAGCACAGCCGGTTTCAGCGCATACCAATCGATCTCGCCCGCCTTGGTCACGGTGACGAAATCGGTCCCGAAAAAGACTCCGGTCACCCCATTCAGATCAAACAGCTTCTGCGCCAGCGGCGAGCGCACGGCCGAATCGGCATTCGGGAAATTCGCGGTCCCGCTGGGGATCACCGTGCGTCCGGGCAAGAATTTCAGCGTTGCGGGGTTCGGAGTCTGTTCGGTCTGGATGAACATCGTCGGTCTTTCATCTGCAATACGGTCATAAGAGTATGCAGCAAATTGGCATGAAACGCGCCGAAATCAACCCTGTCACGCCAGTGCGGCGATCTCGGCATCGCTGAGCTTGCCCGGCACAATGGTGATCGGCACGCGCAACCGCCCGATATATTTCGCGGACAGCGCCGTAACCAGCGGACCCGGCCCGGTTTCGCCGGCCGAGGCTGCGAGCACCAGAATCGAAATCGTCGGGTCTTCGTCGATCAGCGCCAGCAACTCGTCGCGCACGATACCCTCGCGGATATGGACGGTCGGCAAGGTTCCGGTCAAGGCGGCGACATCGGCGGCGAACCGCTGGGTCGCCATCTCGGCCTCCTGGCGTTTTTCCTCGCGCATCAGCGATTCGATCGCCAGCCAATGCTGGCGGTCGGTCGGCTCGATGACATGGAGCAGCGCCACGCGGCCGCCGGTATGCAGCGCGCGCAGCGAGGCATAGCGGAGCGCCACCTGAAGCTCCGGCGACTCATCGACGACCACGAGGAAGACGCGTTCGGGCGCGGGCACTGGTGGGGTCTGGGTCATCGTCAGACATTCCGGAACAGAAGTGTGGCGCCCCATCCTGCCAGTACGGCGGCAAGGACTGCAACGACTCCGTAGAGCACCGCCTGATCCGTGGCGAACGAATTGAGATCGGCTTCAAGTCCGGTCTGGGAAATGATCAGCGGCGTGGTCTGGGCAGCGACCATGTCGCCCTTGCGCAACAAAAAGATCTGCACCGTATAGGTGCCGATCGGCACGTTGGGCGGAAAGGCCAGCGTCGCCCGGAACAACTTTTCCCCGAGCATCTCGACCCGCCCGGTGCCCTGGCCGTAGAGCCCTTCGGCCTGAAGGCTGTCGATCAGTGCGGCGTGAAACGCCGGCACCTCCTCGTGGCTGAACCGGCCGACCGGCGTAAGCTTCAAAGTCTCGACACCAATCTCGTTGAGTTGGCGCAGACTGGCCGGCACGACCTGCTCGATCGGATGAGTCGCAAAGACCTGATAGAAGCCCGGCGCGTTGGCAAAGCTGACACTGCGGGTGTTGAGCCAGATCCCGGCATTGCGGCTCTTGCGCCGCACCACGGTCTCTCGCTCTGGACCGCGCACCACGACGACGACGTCGCCGCCGCCCTCGATCGCGCCGAACAAGGTGACCGCGGTGCCGTGAAACCCGGTGGTGATGGCGACCAGATGATCGGTCAGATCGGCCACCAGTTGCTGTGCGCATGCCGGGCTGGTCAGCAGGATCAGACCGAACGCGGCGAGGACAAGGGAACGGGTGCGCGTCATTCAAGCCTCGGCAGGACCGAATAGACATTTCCCGGTGGGACGGTCAGGTCGAACAGCAGTTTGGCGCCGACCGCCAGGATGATCGCGGCCAGCATGACCCGCAAATATTCGCCGCGCATCCGCGCGCCGAACCGCGCGCCATACTGGACGCCCACGACCCCGCCGACCAGAATGACCAGCGCCAGCAACAGATCGACCGTCTGATTGGTCACGGCCTGAAGGATCGTGGCGCTGGCCGTGATGAAGATCGTCTGGAACAGCGAAGTGCCCGGCACCACGCTGGGCGGCATGCCCAGGATATAGATCATCGCCGGCACCACGAGAAAGCCGCCGCCGATCCCCAGAATCGCCGAGAGAATTCCGATGCCGAAGCCAAGACTGAGCGGCAACAGCGCGCTGATATAGAGCTTGGAGCGTCGGAACCGCATCTTGAGCGGCAATCGATGGAACCAGCCATGCTGATGCAGCCGGCGCAGCGGCGCGTCCGGCTGATTCGCCCGCACCAGCGCGCCCACACTCTCGATCATCATCATGGTGCCGAGCGTGCTCAGCAGAATGACGTAGCTCAGCGAAATGACGAGATCGATCTGGCCCAGCCGACGCAGCAAGCTGAACAGTTGAACGCCGACGAGCGAGCCGACGATGCCGCCGGTCACCAGCACGATCCCCATCTTGAAATCGACATTGCCGCGCCGCCAATGCGTGATCACGCCCGAAAGCGAGGCGCCGACCAGTTGATTGGCCGACGATGCGACGGCGACCGGCTCCGGGATACCGATGAAAATCAGGAGCGGCGTCAGCAGAAATCCACCACCGACCCCGAACATCCCGGAGAGAAAGCCCATGACGAGGCCGATGCCGAGCAGGACGAAGACATCCTGGGTGACCTGGGCAATCGGCAGGTAAATTTCCATGGGTCAGACGATGCGTGTGTGGATGAGCGCCGGGAAGCGTATCTTTTCCCAAGCTTACGCCGCAGCCCGTGACGGCCGGAAGAGGTTTGCCGGTGATTCGAGGCTCTTGACGCGCCGATCCGGCAAAAAAGTCACAGATAAAACGAGGGCCGCGGGGACGAACCCGCGGCCCTTGCGCAAAATCCGCTCAGGCTCAGTTCCGGCTGTTGCCGAACAGCCGGAGCATCATCAGGAACAGATTCAGAAAATCGAGATAGAGCTGAAGTGCCCCCATCAACGCGCCCTTGCCGACCATGTCGCCCGAACCGGCCATCGGCGCATAATATTGCTGGGCGATGCGCTGCGTATCCCAGGCGGTCAGGCCGGTAAACACCACCACGCCGATGATCGAGATCGCGAAATTCATCGCCGAGGAACCGATGAACAGGTTCACGAGGCTGGCGATGATGATGCCAAACAGGCCCATCATCATGAACGACCCCATCTTCGTCAGATCGGCCTTGGTCGTGTAGCCGTAAAGGCTCATGCCCAGGAACATCGACGCCGTGATGAAGAAGGTCATGGCGATGCTGGTATGGGTATAGGCCAGAAAGATGAAGCCGAGCGACAGCCCCATCAGCGCCGCATAAGCCCAGTAAATCAGTTGCGCGGTGCCGAAGCTCATCCGCTGGATGCCGGCCGAGAAGATGAAGACCATGATCAGCGGCGCGAACATCACCAGCCACATCACCGGCGTGTGCGCGATCCTTTGATAGATCCCCAGATCGGCCGCGAGATAGGCGACGATTCCCGTCACCACCAACCCGGAAGCCATGTAGTTGTACACGCGCAGCATGTACTGCCGCAGACCGAGATCATACTCGCCCTGGGTCGCGACCCCGCCGCGGCGTGCGGTCCAGGGGTTTTGCGAATCATATGACATGGGGTTTCCCTTACACCTCGAAGGTTGACTACGCTGTCCAGCATATTGGCCGGAACGATGCGATTTCAATATCGTTCATGCCGCATCGCCTCGCTCATTCGCTGCGGAGCTGCGCCGCCGCCCGCACGCCAAGCACACTCCACGCATCAAGCAGGATGGTTATGGAAAGCGTCGTTGCGATACTGGCGGCGACGACCAGAATAACACGTCCGGCATCGAAACTCCACTCGCCCTTCGACAATTGCGTGACCACGAGCCAGGCGGCCAGCGTCCCGAGCGCCGCGGCGATAACCGCCGTGATCGTCGCCAGAATGCCGTATTCGATCAGAAATCCGCGCGCGATTGTCGCCCGCGTGGCACCCAACACCTTGAGGATCGCGGCATCGTAGCGCCGCCGCCGGCCGGTCGCGACGACCGCCCCCGAAAGCACCAGCACGCCGGTCAGCACCGTGACCGCGGCAATGGCCCGGATCGCCGCCGCCATGTCGCCCAGAATGCGCGCCAGGGTATCGAGCGCATCCTTGATGCGGATCGCGGAGACATTGGGAAACGTCTCGGTGACCGCGCGGGCGAGTGCCGCCTCGGTCTGCGGTGAGTCGGCATGGACCGTCGCGATCGCCGTTTGCGGTGCAGCTTCCAGCGTGCCGGGGGCGAAGATCGTGAAGAAATTGATGCCGAGCGTGGTCCAGTCGATCTTGCGGAAATTGGCGATGGCGGCCGTGATCTCGCGGCCGGCCACATTGAAGGTGACCGTGTCGCCCAGTTTCAGGTGCAGCCCTGCCGCCAGATCGGCATCGAGCGAGATCAGCGGCGGCCCGTGATAATCCGCCGGCCACCAGGCGCCGGCCACGACATGCGAACCGGCCGGTGGCTGTGCGGCGTAGGTCAAGCCGCGCTCGGACTTCAAGAGCCAGCGTGTGTCCGGTGCGATCGCGCTTTCCTGCGGCACGGCACCATTCAGTGCCACGATCCGGGTGCGCAGATTGGGCACCAGATCGAGCTTCGACGTACCGGGCAGCGCTTCGACCAAGCGTCGGAACGGCGCCACCTGATCGGGCTGGATGTCGATAAAGAAATAGCTGGGGGCCGCCGCCGGCAAGCGTTCAGCGACCTCGCGGGTCAGGCTGCTTTCGATCAGACCGACCGTGACCAGCACGGTGAGGCCGAGCCCCATGGACAGGACGACCGACGGGGTCGCCGTGCCCGGACGATGCAGATTGGCGATCGCGAGGCGCAGCCACGGCCGCCGTATGGTCGGAAGCGCCGCGGCGGCCCGCATGACCGCCGCACCGAGCAGCCGAAACGCCAGCAGCGCCACCGCGGCCGCCGCCAGAAACCCGGCGGCAACCGGCTTGTTGTCGGAATCGGCGATCGCCAGCCCGGCCAGTGCGGCGGCGACGCCGGCCGTCGCCGCCCAGTCGCGCCAGCCGAGCCGGACCCGGCCGGTCTCGACCAGATTGCGGAACAACGCGGCCGGCGAGACCAGCCGCGCCCGCGCCAACGGCCAAAGCGAAAAGCCCAAGGCGGTCAGCAGGCCGAAACCGGCCGCCACCAGCAGCGGCCGGGGATAGAGCCCGAGCCGCGGCTCGACCGGCAATTGCGGGCCGGCGGCGTGGAGCAGCAGCGGGATCGCCGCCCCGGCCAGCAGGCCACCGAGGATCGCCAGCGCGGCCAGCACCGACAATTGCAGCAGATAGATCGCATAGATCAGCCGGGCCGGCGCGCCCAGGGATTTGAGCGTGGCGATGACCGGGGTCTTGCCCGCGAGATAGGCGGCCGCGGCATTGCCGACCCCGACGCCGCCGACCAGGAGCGAGGTCAACCCGACCAGCACCAGGAACATCGCGGCGCGGGCGACGAAATTCTGCACTTGTGGTGCCGCCTCGGTGGCGTCGCGCGCGCGCCAGCCGGCCTCGGGGAAGGTCCGATCGGCCGCTTCGATCACGGATTTTGCGCTTTCACCCTGCGGCAGACGGAGACGATAGATCGAGGCACTGAGCGTGCCCGGCTGATCGAGCCCGCTCGCCGCCAGACCCGCGGCCGAGGCCAGCACGTGCGGCCCCAGCGTAAACGGGTTGGCAATATTGTCGGGCTCTTTCAGCAGGATCGCGCGGATCGCGAACTCACCCTCGCCCAGCCGCACCCGGTCGCCGATCGCGACCCCCAGGCGATCGAGCACCATCGGATCGACGGCGAGGCCCGGCACGCCATCCTCGACCGCGAGCACCCGGTCGAGCGGCAGCGGCGGATCGAGTGTCACGGCACCGACCAAAGGATAGGCGCCATCGACCGATTTCAGTTCGATCAGGCTGCGCTTGTCACCGTCGAGACTGCGCACCATGCCGCGCATCTCGTGCAGGCTGGACAAGGTGCCGCGCGCGCCGAGCCAGGCAATGGCTTCCGCCGGTAGCGGCCGTTGGGCAAGGCGAAACTCGACATCGCCGCCCAGCAACTCGCGCGCATTGCTGTGCAAGCCGGCCGTGATCGAGGCCGAGACGGAGCCGACCCCGGCGATTGCCGTCACGCCGATCGCGAGGCACGCGAGAAAGATCCCGAATCCCCGGACGCCGCCGCGCAGCTCCCGCACGGCATAGCGCCACGCCAGAGCCAACTCAGCCATGGGCCGCCTGCACCGGCCGGGCGTGGCGCCGGTCGCCGACGATTTGGCCGTCGGCCAGTTCGACGACCCGGCCGCAGCGTTCCGCGAGCCCGGCATCGTGGGTGATCAGCACCAGAGTCGTACCGCACCGTGCCTGGAGATCGAACAGCAGCACCATCACCATTCGCCCGGTCGCCAGATCGAGATTTCCGGTCGGCTCGTCGGCCAACAGCAACGACGGCTCGGCGGCGAAGGCGCGGGCCAGCGCCACGCGCTGCTGTTCGCCGCCCGAAAGCTGTGCCGGAAAATGCCGGGCGCGGGCTTCGAGG
>JAXDMU010000019.1:0-4033 GCA_034665905.1 Aliidongia sp.
TCGGCATCGGTCAGCGCCGAAAGAGTGGCGTCGATGATCGCGGCCGAAACCAGCGGACGCGCGCCATCATGGATCAGCACGATGTCATCGGGTTCGGCATCGAGCGCCATCAGCAGATTGCGTACCGAATCCTGGCGCAAGGCGCCGCCGGGCACCGGTTCGGGCAGGCCCAAATCGCCGACCGCCGCGTCGTAGAGCGCGCGATCGTCGGGATGAATCGCGACCCGGATGCTGACGATATCGGGGCGGGTGCGGAACGCGGCGACGGTGTGGCGCAGCACCGGCTGGCCGGCCAGCAGGCAATATTGCTTGGGCAGCGGCCCGCCGAAGCGAGAGCCGCGCCCGGCCGCGACGATCAGCACGTGGCAGCGGGGAGGGGGGGGATGTTTGGTCATGGCACGACGACCCTAGAACATTTTCCGATTGCGGTTGATCGGAAAATGCGACGGTCTGTTCGACGTAATCGGCGGACGACCTCCGCGCTGTCGCGGTGCTGAAATTACGATTGCTCGTCCTTGAACGCCAGCGCGACGAATGTTAACTTACCGGCGACATGCTTCGGGTATTGCGCCATATCCTGCTCCTCCTGGTCGGTTTCGCCATCGTCGGCGGGCCGACATTTGAGCTTGCGCGTGCGGCGGGGTTCGGCCCGGCCGCGGTCGACGTGCCGTGCGGCATGGCAATGCCGTCATCGGCTTCCGGCGATATGACGCCGATGACGCCTTGCAAAGGCATGACGCCCGACTGCATCAAGCAGATGGGATGCGTCACCATGAGTGCGCTGCCCGTGCATTTTTTTGTCGATGGGTCGATCGTTCAATATAGCGCGATCGACTATTGGACATTTCTCTCCAAGCTGGCGAGCTTGGATCGTGAACCCGAGCCCCTTCCGCCCCGAACGGTCTGATTTAGCGCGCGCACACTCGAGGTGCGCCTGATCGACAAAAAGGGTGTTCTCCCCTGCCATGCGCCCAGACTCGCTGGCAGGCCAAGAAGGGTATTTCAATGATTCGCGATCGTATTCTTGCGGGCGCTGCGGCGTTCGTCTGCGGCTTCGTCTTTACCGCTGTCCCAACCTATGCCGCGGCGACGGATTATCGGTTCGAGATGGTGGGCAGGCCGCAACTTTCCGACCAGAAGGATATCGTTCAAGTCCGGCTGGTCCATGTTGCGGGTGGTACGCCGGTGCTCGATGCCGTGATCTTCGAGAGCACGGCCGACATGGGACCGGCCGGGATGGCGGCCATGACCGCCCCGGTGAAGGCGTTGCCGGCGCAGGATGGCGCTTACCGGTTCGCGGTAGAACCCGGCATGGCCGGCACCTGGGCGCTGCATCTGGCGGCCAAGGTGCAAGGCGAACCGGAAACCGTCCGGGGCACGGTCAACGCCGATCTGGTGAAGTGACGTGCCCGCCCGATGGACGCGGTTCGGCGCCAGCTTGGTGCTGGCGGCCGGGCTGATCGCGTGCGTGCCGGTCTTTGCCCATCCGGCCGATGATCGGCCGGGCGCCACCGTCGATGATCTGCTGGCGGCCGGGCGGCAATTGAGCCCGGTCCTGCGCGCGGCGGCGCTTGAGACGGCGGCCGCCGCGGCCCGGGCCGGTGGCGCCGACGCGCTCGACGACCCGACGGTCAGTGACAGCTATCAATATTACAAGAACCCCGGCGTCTTCAGCGCGCATACACTCATGCTGTCCCAATCCTTCCCGCTCTGGGGTAAGCGCGATCTCCGCCGCGAAGCGGCCTTCGCCGATCTGGATAGCGCCCGCGGACGCGAGCAGGCGGCGCGGGACGAACTCGACGAGAAGATCAAGGCCGCCTATGCGCAATACTACCTGATCAACCGCGATATCGCGGTGAACCGCGAGGTTGGCGAGTTGGCGGGCCGCATGCACGCGGCCTCATTGGCCCGCTATGGTCAGGGCGGCGGCGATCAGACATCCGTCATCCAGGCGCTCGGCGAACAAACCACCGCCAAGTCCGAGGCGATCAGGCTGGCGGGCGAGAAGGACGCCATCCGCGCTCGGCTCAACGCCCTTGTCGGCCGGTCGGGCGATGCCCCATTGACCGAGCCGGTAAAAATGCGGCCGATGCCTGCCGTCGAACCGGTCCTCGCGATTTTGCTCGACCGCGCCCGTGCGGCCAATCCGACCCTGTCGGCGGACAGCGCGGCGATCGAGGCCGCCAAATCACGCAGTGGCTTGGCGGACAAGGCGTGGTATCCCGATCTGATGATCGGCGGCGGGCCACTGATCCAGACGAACAATCGGCCGGTCGGTTTTGCCGCCACGATCGGATTCAACATCCCGCTGCCCTGGGGTCGCGAGGCATCTGGACAGCAAGAGGCAACGGCACAGCTCGGCGCAACGCAGCAGAGATACGCGGCGGCGCTGATCGAGATCGAAGGCGCCTTGGGCGAGGCGATCGCCCGGCTTCATGCCGCCCAGGCGACCGAGGCGCTGGTGCAGAACGAGTCGATCCCCCAGGCGCGGGCAAGTTTTCAGACGGTGCTGGCCGGTTATAGCCAGGGCAAGGGTGATCTGACCGCGGCGATCGCCGCGGAGCATCGGATTCACGAGACGGAGTTCCGCCTGCTTCAAACTCAGTTCGACGAACAGGTCGAACTGGCCGCGATCGAGCGGCTGATCGGCGGAGAATTGTGATGCGCCCCATTCTATTGGCTTGCGCGGCGTTCGGTCTCGCCGTGATCGCCCACGCCGACGAGGCCGCCCGCCCGCCGCTCTACTACCAAGATCCCGATGGTAAGCCGAGCTATGCGCCGGCCCCGAGGCAGACCGCGGACGGGCGGGATTTCAGGCCGGTCTTCGCGGAGGATTCGTCGGTTCCGACCAAGACGGAACCGGCGGTGAAACCCCCAGGAAGCGACGGTCGTCGCGTCCTCTACTACCGCAATCCGATGGGGCTGTCGGATACCTCGCTCAAGCCCAAGAAAGATTCGATGGGCATGGATTACCTGCCGGTCTATGCCGACGAGGGCACGCCGAACGACGCGCCCGGCACAGTTCGGATCAGCCCCGGCCGCATGCAGATTTTGGGGGTGCGAACCGAAGCGGCGGAGATGCGCCCCGCGGAGTCACGCGCCGTTCGGGCGACCGGTATCCTGCGGTTCGACGAGCGCCACCTCGCGACGGTCACGACCAAGGTGCCCGGCTGGATCGAGCATCTCGCGGTCGCCGCGACCGGCGACGCGGTTCATCGGGGACAGGTGCTGGCCGAGATCTACGCGCCCGATCTGGTGGCCTCGGAGGAGGAGTATCTTGTTGCGGCCAGGATGGGCGGCGCTATCGGGGCGGCGTCCGACCAGCGATTGCGCGCGCTCGACATCCCCCAGACCGAGATCGCCCGGTTGCGCCGAACCGGACAATCGTCCCGGCGCATCGCCATCGTGGCGCCGGCCGACGGCGTGGTGATCGACAAGCCGGTGCAGGATGGCATGCGGGTCGAGGCCGGCGAGGCGCTCTACCGGACTGCCGACCTCTCCTCCATCTGGCTGATCGCACAGGTGCCGGAACAGGATTTGGCCATGATCCGGGCCGGAGAACCGGCGCGCGCCACTTTCGTTGCGTTTCCGAGCAGAACTTTCGACGGCAAGGTCGATTTCATCTATCCGACCTTGTCGGTCGAGACGCGGACGGGACAGGTGCGGATCGTGCTGCCCAATCCCGACGGCGCGCTGCGTGCCGCGATGTATGCCAATGTGCTGATCGATAATTCGGCGGGCGGCGAGCCGATTCTCTCGGTGCCCAACTCGTCCGTGCTCGACAGTGGCGCCCGGCAGATCGTCCTGGTGGCGAGCGGCGAGGGGCGCTTCGAGCCGCGGCAAGTACACCTCGGTCTTCGGGGTGACGACCGGGTTCAGGTGCTGGACGGTCTCAAGTCCGGCGAACAGGTCGTCGTCGGCGCAAACTTCCTGATCGATGCCGAAAGCAATCTGCGCGCCGCGTTGCGAGGATTTGCCGAGCAGGGAACGGCGCGATGATCGGCCGCCTCATCGCGCTTTGTGCCCGCAACCG
>JAXDMU010000020.1:0-4967 GCA_034665905.1 Aliidongia sp.
CCTCATTGCTTTGGGGGGGCGGCCGAGGTCGTTCCTGAGCCATCTCCTCAAAGCTCCTGCCGCTGGCCGCATGGACGGCCGGCTTACCGGTGATGGCCTCGAAGCGCTGCAGGATGGTGTCGCAATAAGCTCGATCGAACTCGATCAGGCGGGCTTGGCGGCCGGTCTTCTGTGCCGCTACCAGCGTGGTGCCGGAGCCGCCGAACAGGTCCAGCACGATCTCGCCCCGCCGCGAGCAGTCCTTGATGGCCTCCGCCACCAATGCCACCGGCTTCACGGTCGGATGCATCGACATCTCTTCGCTTCGCCCGACCCGTGTCGTGTTGACGCCAGGGAAGACATTGGCGCGATAACGTCCACCGTCCCCCAGCCCGAAGGTGTTGGTGTGCGGGGCGGTGCCGACCTTGAACACAAAAACGAGCTCGTGCTTGCTGCGGTAGAACGTGCCCATGCCGCCGTTGGTCTTGTTCCACACGCAAACGTTCTTGAGCTCCGAAAACACGGCTCGGCCGGCCGCAAGAAGTTCTCCCATGTGTCGCCAATCCATGCACACGAATGCGATCGCACCGTTACGGGCGAAGGCAGCGGCATGGCCGAGCGTGTGTTGCAGGAAGCTTGTGAAGGCTTCCACCGACATCTCGCCGACCCCCATGGCGAACTCGCGGTGGCGGATGCGGCCGAGGCCAGTTACGTGTCCATCGATAGGAACGTTGTAGGGCGGATCGGTGCACACGAGGTCGGCCCGCTCATCTGCCATGAGCCGATCGAGTACCGTTCGGTCGCGAGCATCGCCGCAGATCAACCGATGCCGCCCGAGATGCCACAGATCTCCCACGCGGGTGACGGCGGTGGTCGGATCGGCAGACGGCACCGGTATGCGGTCATCAAGTTCGCCGCCCCCCGATGTCGAGCCTTCGTTGGCCTCAACAAGCACAATGTCGATCTCGGCCGCGGAGAAGCCGGTGATCTCGACATCGAAGTCGAGATCGATGAGCCCCTGCAGCTCGATCGCCAGCAGCTCCCGGTCCCAGCCCGCACTGAGCGCCAACTTGTTATCGGCCAGAATGTAGGCACGGCGCTGCGTCGCATCGAGATGCGCCAGCCGCACCGTCGGCACGCGCTCCACTCCCAGCAGCTTCGCAGCGGCGACCCGACCATGGCCGGCGATGATCTGATTGTCCTCGCTGATGAGGATTGGGTTATTGAAACCGAAGCGCCGGATGCTGTCGGCGATCTGTTGGATCTGTTTCTTGGAATGCGTGCGCGCATTACCTGGATATGGCCGAAGGCTCGCGATCGGCAGCGTTTCCATGGCACCAGGCCGAAGGTTAGTGCCGCATGGCAATCCGACTTGCGGAGTTGTCCTCTGTTCTAAAGGCCCAGAGCTGCCTGAGGCGATAATGGTTGACCCTTTCCGCCGCGGGGCAACGCCTGGCTTCGTCCGATGTGTCTGCATCGCTTCCACTCCGTTGTCCCGGCATTTGCCGGTCTCCTGAGCGGACACATAGGAGCGAACATCGGGTATTAAGGCTGGGGGGATAATACCCTAAAGGCGGCAGTCGCCTCGGCAAGCTGTCGCTTGGCAAAATCGGCAAGCTGCTCCGGATTGTCGTCGCTCAGTCTCTTGATGCATTCCATTCCGACTGAAAAAATCCCGGCGGCAAAGTCGTTCTTGACGCGAGCTTGCCTCAGCCCCTTGCGCCATCCAGCAATCACGGTCTGGAGAGGTTCTTGGGGCGCGCCCGCCCGCGCGGGGGTGCCGCGACCGCTTCTCGATTGCGTGAGCGCGATCTCTGCGAGTTCTGGAAATCCCTTGCGCAGTTCCGCGGTAGCTTGCTTTAGGCTCCGGCCAGTTCTCATCAGAGCTTCCAGTCCCAATGCAATCTGGGCTCTTGCCGCCCACGCCTGCGAATTGTCAGCTCGGCGGTTGTCGACTGTTATCGGCCGCAAGAGAGGGTGAATGCTGCCGTGATTGAGGTCGGCTAGCGCAGCTCCAAGATAAAAAAAACGACGACTGATGTCGCGCTCACCAAGTTGGGCGAAGAACTCCGCGACTGCGATTACCGCGGCGGAATATCGCTCACGTTCATTGCAGGGAGTAGTCTGCGCATCTGGTTCTTGATTGAATGCTGTAGAAACAGATGCATGGAGCTTGAGACAAGCCGCGGCATTATCGGCATCAGTCATCGTCATCACCTGGGTCAAACGCCGGATACAAGGCATGTAGGGGCGGCTTGCAGCTCATTCCAGGCTCGCGCGCTGCCAGAAAGGACTGGCATTGGGCCGCGATTGGAGCGGTAGTGTCGCTAGTTTCGGGCGCCAAAACCGTGCCCGGAGATCCAGCCCCGCCGGCTCGTTGGCCCGAGGTGGGGCGTCGGTGGTGCGGGACCGACCCCGCGGCCACAGAAACGGAGGATCTCCATGGCAAAACTCGCAAAGAAGCCCGCAATTTCATCGACGGCTGCGGTTCCCCCAAAGCACACGGCGATTGAGGATGCTGCGGGCAAGACCCCCGATCGGCGCTCCAAGCAATCCCGTGTCATCGCGATGCTGCGGTCCCCGGCGGGGGCGACGCTGGCTGCGATCGTGAAGGTAACGACATGGCAACCGCACTCGGTGCGTGGTTTCCTCGCCGGCGTGGTGCGCAAACGGCTCAAGCTGAAGCTTGCCTCGAAAAAGAAGGATGGTCACCGCGTCTATCGGATCTCCGGGGGAACCGGGGGCAAGGCTGGCCGGTCGAAGCGGCCGTCGTCCTGAGCGCCGCGTCATGCCGCGTGTCAAAATCGGCCCTGCGGTGCCCGACCGGCAGGTCATCGACCTTGAGATCGCGCGGCTGCGCGATCTCGATGCTGTAACACTTCGGGCGCGTTGGCAGACAGTCTTCAACCGGCGAGCGCCTACGCATCTGCCACGCCACCTGCTGTGGCGGGTCCTGGCCTACCGGCTGCAGGCTGAACACTTGGGTGATCTCGACCGGGAGAGCGTGCTTCTGCTTGATAGCTCAGGGTCACCCGAAGCGGCAGGCCGGTGCGCGACGGCGCGGCCCGCGCGGCGGCTACGTCCCGGCACCGTTCTGGGCCGCGAATGGAACGGACAGATGCAACGGGTGGCGGTGCTGGAAGGGGGCTTTGCCTGGAACGGCAAAACCTATGCAAGCCTGTCGCAGACCGCGTTCGCGATCACCGGCACGCGCTGGAACGGACCGAAGTTCTTCGGCTTGCGCGACAAACCAAGCAAACAGGCCGCATCATGAAACCCGCATCCATCAAGCCGGTGCGCTGCGCGATCTATACCCGCGTCTCCACCGATCATGGGCTCGAGCAGGACTTCAACTCGCTCGATGCACAATACGACGCCTCGCAAGCCTATATCCGCAGCCAAGCCCACGCCGGGTGGATACCGGTGCGAGATAAATATGACGACGGCGGCTTTTCCGGCGGTAATACCGAGCGGCCAGCACTGCAGCGGCTCCTGGCGGACGTGCGCGGCGGCAAGGTCGCCGTAATCGTTGTCTACAAGGTCGACCGCCTCACCCGCTCGCTAGCGGACTTCGCCAAGCTAGTCGAACTGTTCGACAGCCAAAATGTGTCCTTCGTGTCGGTCACCCAGCAGTTCAACACCACCACCTCCATGGGCAGGTTGACGTTGAACGTCCTTTTGTCCTTCGCCCAGTTCGAGCGCGAGGTCACCTCCGAGCGTATCCGCGACAAGATCGCGGCCTCCAAGCGCAAGGGTCTTTGGGTCGGCGGCATGGTGCCACTGGGTTACGACACCCGCGACCGCAAGATCTCCGTCAATGAACCAGAAGCCGAACGGGTCCGGACCATCTTCCGCAGCTACCTGCGGCTCGGCAGTCTGCGCCTGCTGATGGCCGATCTGCGTCAGCAGGGCGTCGTGACCAAGGCTCGCACCCTCAAGACAGGAGCAAGCGTCGGCGGCATTGCATTCACCGGGGGGCCGATTGCCCATCTGCTGCGCAATCGTTTCTACATTGGAGAGGTGGTCTTCAAGGGCGAGGTCCTCGCCGGCGAGCAGCCACCTATCCTTGATCGCGAGCTGTTCGAGGCCGTGCAGGCCAAACTGACCCAGCAGAAGAGCCATCGCACTATCGCAAGGATGAAGTCCGAGGCGTTGCTGGCCGGACGCATCTTCGATGACCGCGGCAATCGCCTGACGCCGAGCCATGCCCGCAAGCGCGGCATCAGGTACCGATACTACGTGTCGTCGGCGCTCCAGCAGGGCCAAACTGAACGGATTGGATCGGTGCGCCGAGTGCCGGCCGCTGAGATCGAGACCCTCGTCGTCCACTCGGTTCGGGAGCATCTCAAATCGTCGGCACCGGCCGATGACCGCATCCTGGTCGAGACACATGTCATGCGGGTTGAGGTCCAACCAGAGCAGTTGGTGGTCCGCCTAACCGATGCCCAGGGAGAAGGGGAGGGCACGCTTCAGATTCCGTGGCACAAGACACCCCCAACGCGGTGCCGCGAGCTTCTGCTGCCGGATACCATCCCCGGGCCCCTTCGCAGGATGCGTTCGGAGACGCGCGCGACCCTGGTCTCCTCGATTGCCCGCGGACGTCGTTGGCTCGGCGAACTCATCGCCAATCCAACGGCGACCGCGCTCAGCATTGCCCGACGCGAGGGCTGCAGCGCGCGCCGCGTCAACATGATGGTCTCGCTGGCCTTCCTCGCGCCCGATTTGGTCATGGCGGCCATCGATGATCGCTTGCCGCGAGGCATGGGGGTTGCCCGCCTTGCCGAGATGCCCGCCGAGTGGTCCCGGCAGCATCAGATGCTGGGACTCCTGCGGTCCTAAACTGCGTCGGACTTTAAGGTCGGCGATTTAGGTACCGCAAAGGGACCCGGGGGAATTATCTCAGGCGCTCTTCGCTCACGGGCCTTCCATGAGCTTCGCCGGTTAATCACATTCCCTGCTCGCCACAATTAATTCCCTGCTCCCACAAC
>JAXDMU010000021.1:0-5553 GCA_034665905.1 Aliidongia sp.
GGGGTTAATGGAGGTTGCTCAGCGTCTGCTGCATCTGGTTGGCCGCCTCGATCACCTTGGAGTTCATCTCATAGGCACGCTGCGCCGTGATCAGATTGGTGATTTCGTTGACGATATTGACGTTCGACGTTTCGAGAAAACCCTGTTGCAGCACGCCGGTGCTGTTGACGCCCGGATTGGCTACGGTCGGCGTGCCCGACGCCTGCGTCTCGGTCAGCAGATTCTGCCCGGTCGCGAGCAACCCCGCCTCGTTGGGAAAGACCGCGATCGTGAGCTGGCCAGCGGTCTGGGGATTGACCTGGCCGGAGACCTGCGCCTGGACTTGGCCGCTCTGGTCGATCGTGATGGTGGTGGTGTTGGCCGGGATGGTGACGGCCGGCACCACAGGAAAGCCATCGGCCGTCACGATCTGGCGGGCATTGTTGAGCTGAAACGAGCCGGCGCGGGTAAAGGCGGTCGTGCCATTCGGCAACTGGACCTGAAAGAAGCCGTCGCCCTGAATGGCGAGATCGAGCGGATTGCCGGTCTGGCTGAGATTGCCCTGAAGACCCATGCGATAGACCGCGGCGGCCTTGACACCGATGCCGATCTGCACGCCGACCGGCACGATCGTGCCGGCATCGGACGAACTGTCGCCCGGCGCGCGGATGTTCTGGTACAGCAGATCCTGGAATTCCGCGCGCTGTCCCTTGAAGCCCGTCGTGTTCAGATTGGCGATGTTGTTCGAGATGACCTCGACCATTAACTGCTGGGCCTGCATGCCGGTCGCGGCGATGTCCAAGGCGCGCATGGTGGTGCTTTCCTTCTTTTGTCTTCAGACGACGCGCGAGATTTTGTCGATGGCGTTTCTGAGGCGGGTATCCTCGCCGTTGATGACTTCAGCCGCGCCGGTATAGCCTTTCTGCATTCCGAGCAGCTTGGTCAGCGCCGCCATGGCATTGACGTTCGATTGCTCCAGCACCCCTTGACGCACCTTCGAATTGGTCGCCGGGGTCGGCTGATCCTCCGTGGCGTAGAGCCCCCCGGCGGCATCGACCAGATCCTGCTGATTGTCGAAATGGGCGAGGCCGATCTTGGCGATCGGCCCGGTCTCGTTCGACACCTGACCGTCGTCGGCGATGGTGATCCGCCTTGTATTGGCCGGCATGATGATCGGCTGGCCCTGGTCGGACAGCAATTGATCGCCTTGTGCCGTTACCAGCGTGCTGCTGGCATCAAGCTGAAACCGGCCGTTGCGGGTGTAGCGCGGTCCATCCTGCGTTCCGACCGTGAAATAAGCATCGCCATCGATGCCGGCATCGAGCGGGTTGCCGGTTAGCTTCAGATCGCCCTGCTTGGTATCGCGCTGCATGTGGCTGTCGCGGACATAGGAGATCGTGCCGCCGCCGGGGGCCGCTTGCAGATATTGCGTGAACAGCACGTTCTCGCCCTTGAAGGCGGTCGTCGACATATTGGCCAGATTGTTGGCCAGCACATCCATGCCGCTTTCCAGCGCCTTCTGCGAAGACAAGGAGATATAAGTTGCCGTCTGCATCGGAACCGTCCTTCCGGGTCGGGTTGGCCAATCGCCGCTGCCTTCTCCTCAGCACGGTTCGTGCCAGACGGATAATATGTTTTAAGTCAATATGTTATACATAATGATCGCACGCTTGGGGCGACCCTTGCCGGGTGGTCCGGGTGCCGGGCGGCAGAAAATACCGATCCGGCGGCCTTGCCGTACCCGGCCGGATGCATTAGCTGTCACAATGGATTCGAGGGACGGGGAGGGAGCGATGCGGCTGGGCAGGATCATCCTCATCGTCATCCTGCTGCTGATTGCGGGCGGAGCGGCGGGCGGCTTCTATTTTCAGGATAGGATCAAGCAAGCGCTCGGTCTCGACGCCGGGCGACCGCTCGACGCCGGGCCACCGCCGAAGAAAATCGTCAAGCCCGAGGACGTCGCCTACTGCGATTTGCCGGAGGTCATGGTGACGCTCGACAGTCGCGGGTCGACCGGCGGTCACATTCTCAAATTATCGGCCAGCCTTGCGCTCGACGACAAGACCGACCAGCCGCGGGTGCAGGCTTATATCCCGCGCGTCATCGATGTGCTTCAGGTCTATATCCGGCAATTGACCGTCGAAGACGTGACTGGTGTGCCAAAGATCCAGCTTTTGCGGCAGGAGCTGCTGACGCGGATCAACACGGCGCTTGAGCCGGCGCATGTCGATGATGTGCTGTTTCGTCAGGTGTTGGTGCAGTAGGCGCCGTTCAGCCGATCAGGTTGATCGCGGTCTGATTGGTCTGGTTGACCGCCTTCAGCGTGGCGACATTGGCTTGATAGCTGAAACTGGCTTGCGAGAAATTGAGCGCCTGGGCGGCGAGATCGACGAAGGAATTGCCGGTTGTCCCCAGTGTCGCGGTCACGCCGCCGCCGGGCAGTGCCGAATTGGTCGCCGTCAGTGCATCGAAGACCTGTCCTGCGACCGAGCCGGGTTGGGTGCCGTTGAGCAGCGGCCCGCCATTCGAAGAGCCGATTGCGGCAGCTTGAAGCGGCGTGCCGTCGGTGGCGTTGGCGATATTGTCAGCCGCCGCGAAAAGCTGCGTCTGCGACGCCAGAATGCCGCTGATGGCGATGTCCGTAGGATTTCCGACTGAGGCGACCATGGCTTCAAGCTCATGAATTTAATGTTGCGAGCCCATGTTGTTCCAGGCGCCGTCGAAGTCAAGCAAGTATTGTCCGGCATTTTATCGGAAATGCGTGTCCACTCTACGAACCGGTGCTGCCGAAACGGGGGCGCCGATAGGACAGGGCCTCGGCGATGTGCGTGCGATGGACGGCGTCGGCCCCCTCGAGATCGGCCAGCGTCAGCGCGACCCGGAGCACCCGGTGATAGCCCCGCGCGGACAGGCGCAGCCTATCCGCCGCCTCGACCAGCAGGCGCCGCCCTTGCTGATCGGGCGCCGCGACCTGCTCCAGCAGTTCGCCATCAGCCTCGGCATTGCTGCGCACCAGACGATCGGGGCTGAGGGCGGCATAACGCTTGGTCTGGCGCTCGCGCGCGGCCGCGATCCGCCGGGCGACCGTGGCGCTGTTTTCGGCCGGCGGCGGCAGGGCCAGATCGACCGCGCGGATCGCCGGCACGTCGATATGAAGATCGATCCGGTCGAGCAGCGGCCCGGAAATCTTCGACTGATAATCCACCGCGCATTTCGGTGCCCGGCTGCACGACTGATTGGCGTCGCTGCCGAGATGGCCGCATTTGCACGGGTTCATCGCGGCGATCAACTGGACCCGCGCCGGATAGGTCACATGAAAATTGGCCCGCGCCACCACCGCGCGCCCACTTTCCAGCGGCTGCCGGAGGGCTTCGAGCGTCGGGCGTTGGAATTCCGGCAATTCGTCCAGAAACAGGACGCCCAGATGGGCCAATGAAACCTCGCCCGGCCGGGCACGGCTGCCGCCGCCGACCAGTGCGGGCAGCGACGCGGAATGATGGGGATCGCGAAAAGGTCGTCGCGTCAGGAGCTTGCCGTCAGCCAGCAGACCGGCGACGGAGTGGATCATCGTCACTTCGAGCGCTTCAGCCGGCGCCAGCGGCGGCAACAGCCCAGGCAGGCGCGCCGCCAGCATCGATTTCCCCGAGCCGGGCGGCCCGGTCATCAGCAGATTGTGGCTGCCGGCCGCGGCGATTTCGAGCGCGCGCTTGGCGGTCTCCTGGCCTTTGATGTCCTTGAGATCGAGCGGATCGGCCGGCTCCTCGCGCAGCCGTGGCACGGGTGGGCTCAGTACCTGAGTACCTTTGAAATGGTTGATGAGCGCCAGCAAATTGACCGGGGCCAGCACCTCGACCCCGCCGGCCCACGCGGCCTCGCCGCCGCACGACGCCGGGCAGATCAAGCCGCGCCCGGCCGAGGCGGCGCCCAGGGCCGCGGGCAGGGCGCCGGTCACCGCGGCGAGCGACCCGTCGAGCGCCAGTTCGCCGATCACGGTATAGCCCTCGATCTCGTCCTGCGGCAGCACGCCAAGTGCCACCAGCAAGCCGACCGCGATCGGCAGATCGTAATGGCTGCCTTCCTTCTGCACATCGGCCGGCGCCAGATTGACCACGATGCGTTTGGGCGGCAAGGCGAGACCCAGCGCATTCAGCGCCGCGCGCACCCGCTCGCGCGATTCCGCCACTGCCTTGTCGGCCAGCCCGACGACGAGGAAATTCGGCAGGCCCTGCGACACCTGGACCTGCGTCTCGATTTCCAGCACGTCGATGCCCTGAAACGCCACCGTATGAACCCGCGCGACCATGCCGCCCCCGCCTCGCAACCAAGGGGCGACGATACGGTTCCAGAGGAGCGGCGGCAAGGGGCGGTGTTGTAAGAGTCATTGTCCTAAAGGGTGCCGTTTGACGCGCGACAGCAAGGCGCTATAGTCGCCGCCCGGCGTGAGGAGGGTAGAATGGCTGATTTCCCCGAACGGGATCTTGCCGCGTGGCAGTCTCTGGCGAGCAAGGAGCTGAAGGGGGCGGCGCCCGAGACGCTGGCCCGGACGCGGCCCGAGGGGCTGGTGGTGAAGCCGCTTTATACCGCCGCCGATCTCGAAGGGCTGGAGCAACTAGGCTCGCTGCCCGGCTTCGCGCCGTTCCTGCGCGGTCCGCGCGCCACCATGTATGCCAACCGGCCCTGGACCGTTCGGCAATATGCCGGGTTTTCGACCGCCGAGGAATCCAACGCGTTTTATCGCAAGAATCTGGCCGGCGGGCAGATGGGGCTGTCGGTCGCCTTCGATCTCGCGACCCATCGCGGCTATGACAGCGACCATCCGCGCGTCGTGGGCGATGTCGGCAAGGCCGGGGTCGCGATCGATTCGGTCGAGGATATGAAGATCCTGTTCGACGGGATTCCGCTCGACAAGATGAGCGTGTCGATGACCATGAACGGCGCCGTGCTGCCGGTACTGGCCGGCTACATCGTCGCCGGGCAGGAGCAGGGGGCGAGTCTGGCGCAGTTGTCCGGTACGATCCAGAACGACATCCTAAAGGAGTTCATGGTCCGCAACACCTACATCTATCCGCCCGAGCCCTCGATGCGGATCGTGGCCGACATCATCGAATTCACCGCGCAGAACATGCCGAAATTCAATTCGATCTCGATCTCCGGCTATCATATGCAGGAAGCCGGGGCGACCGCGGTGCAGGAACTGGCCTTCACTCTGGCCGACGGGTTGGAATATGTCCGCGCCGCCTTGTCCAAGGGCCTGGAGATCGACGCGTTCGCGCCCAGGCTCTCGTTCTTCTTCGCGATCGGCATGGATTTCTTCATGGAAATCGCCAAGCTGCGCGCGGCCCGGCTGCTCTGGGCTGAATTGGTGGCGCCGTTCCAGCCGAAGAAATCCGACAGTCTGGCGCTCAGAACCCATTGCCAGACCTCGGGCGTCAGCCTGACCGCGCAAGACCCGTACAACAACATCATCCGCACCACGATCGAGGCGATGGCGGCCGTGCTGGGCGGTACGCAATCGCTCCACACCAATTCCTTCGACGAGGCGCTGGCGCTGCCGACGCCGTTCTCCTCGCGCAT
>JAXDMU010000022.1:0-8498 GCA_034665905.1 Aliidongia sp.
CTCTCCCGGCCTCTCCGCCCAATGGGGCAGAGAGGAGAGCAGGTCGAGATTACCCTGACCTTTGCCGATGTGCCCTTCCACCGCATCGCGAGGGAAGGGCTTTTCGCCACTACTCGGCCGCGAACGCAGTCGGCTTTGCCGCGCGGAACGAGGCGAGCAATTGTGCTTCCGCCCGCTTGGCTTCGACGAGGTTCGCCTCCTTGACGTGGCCGTAGCCGCGGATGCGTTCCGGGATCTTCGCCAGTTCCACGGCGGTCGCGTAATTGTCGTGGCCCAGGCGTTGGATGATTTCTTCGGTGACGGCGATATATTCGCCGATCAGCCGATGCTCGGTCTTGCGCTCGTCGCTGCGGCCGAACAGATCCCAGCGTGTGCCGCGCAGATGCTTCAGGCTGGCGAGGACGCGGAAGGCCCGCATCATCCACGGGCCGAAGCGCTTCTTGATCAAATGCCCGGTGATCGGGTTGCGGGCCGCCAGCAAGGGCGGTGCCATGTGGAATTCGAGCGTGTAATCGCCCTCGAACTGCTCCGCCAGGTTTTTCAGGAACCGGCCGTCGGTATAGAGGCGGGCCACCTCATATTCGTCCTTATAGGCCATCAGCTTGTAGAGCGAGCGGGCGACCGCGTCGGTCAAGCCGGTGCGGCCGGGTGTGCGGGTCGCTTCGGCGCGGGCGACGCGCTCGACGGCATCGCGATAGCGCTCGGCATACGCCTCGTTCTGGTATTCGACCAACTGGCGCACGCGCCGCTCGATCACTTCATCGAGCGTCTCCGACAGTTTGCGGCTGCCGGTCGCGGCGGTTTTCGGCCGGGCGATCGCATCGACCGCGGCGAGATCGACTGCGGCCCGCCGGCCCCACAGGAAGGATTGCTTGTTGAACTCGATCGCGACGTTGTTGAGCGTGATCGCCCGTTCGATCGCTTCGGCCGACAGCGGCACCAGCCCCTTTTGCCAAGCATAGCCCAGCATGAACAGGTTGGCGGCGATCGAATCGCCGACCAAGGCCACGGCGAGGCGCCCGGCATCGACGAAATCGACCGCATTCTTGCCGACCGCTTCGATTAAGGCTTCCTGCGAGGCGGTGGTCGGAAAGCGCAGATCCGGATCTTGGGTGAAACCGCCGGTGATCGTCTCGGCATTGTTGACGACCGCCTGGGACGAGCCCTTGCCGAGCTTGCTGAGGCCGTCAACGCTGGCCGCAACCAGCAGATCGCAGCCCAGCAGCAGATCGGCACCACCGGCCGCGATGCGCACCGCGGCGATGTCGGAGGGTTGGCGCGCGATGCGGATATGGCTGAACACGGCGCCACCCTTCTGGGCGAGGCCGGCCATGTCCAGCACCGAAACGCCCTTGCCCTCAAGATGCGCCGCCATGCCGAGCAAGGCGCCGATCGTGATGACGCCGGTGCCGCCGACACCGGTGACCAGGATGCTGTAGGGCCGGTCGTTGAGCGTCGGCAAGGTCGGCGTGGGCAGCGGGCCGAAATCGCCGCCGTTCGGTTTTGACTTGCGCAATTGCCCGCCATGCACGGTGACGAAGCTGGGGCAGAAGCCATTGACGCAGCTCATATCCTTGTTGCACGAGGATTGATCGATTTCCCGCTTGCGGCCGAATTCGGTTTCGACCGGCACGACCGACAGGCAGTTCGATTTCTTCGAACAATCGCCGCAGCCTTCGCAGACTTCTTCATTGATGAAGACGCGCTTGGGCGGATCGACCATCAGGCCGCGCTTGCGGCGCCGACGCTTTTCGGCGGCGCAAATCTGATCGTAGATGATGATCGTGACGCCCGGAATCTCGCGCATCTCGCGCTGAACCTCGTCCAGCTTGTCGCGATGATAGACCGGCGTGTGCGGCGGCAGCCCGGTATTCGACCCGTAGCGATCGGGATCGTCGGCGACCACGACCAGACGGGCGACGCCCTCGGCCGAGACCTGCTGCGCGATCGAAGCGACCGTCAGCGTGCCGCCGTCGTGGCGCTGTCCGCCGGTCATCGCGACCGCATCGTTGAACAGAATCTTGTAGGTGATGTTGACCTTGGCGGCGATCGACGCGCGGATCGCCAGCGAGCCGGAATGATTATAGGTGCCGTCGCCCAGATTGGTGAAGAGATGCTTGGTTTCGGTGAAGGGGGCCTGACCGATCCAGGGCACGCCCTCGCCACCCATCTGGGTATAGGTCTCGGTCCGCCGGTCGGGCATCCAGGTCGCCATGTAATGGCAGCCGATGCCGCCAACCGCGCGGCTGCCTTCCGGCACCTTGGTCGAGGTATTGTGCGGACAGCCGGAGCAGAACCACGGCACGCGCGCCACCGCCGGGTGGAGCTGCGCCAGTTGCGCCTCCTTAGCGGCGAGAAACTCCAGCCGTTCCGTGATGCGCGGGCTGGTGTGGAAGCGGGCGATCCGCTGGGCGATCGCCTTGGCGATGGTCGCGGGGGTCAGCTCCGACGGCGAGGGCAGAATCCAGGCGCCGCTTTCGTCGAACTTGCCGACAACGCGCGGCCGGACATCCTCGCGCCAGTTATAAAGCTGTTCCTTAAGCTGATTCTCGATGACCGCGCGCTTTTCCTCGACCACCAGAATCTCTTCCAGCCCTTCGGCGAATTGGCGCATGCCCTCGCGCTCCAGCGGCCAGGACATGGCGACCTTGTAGACCCGAATGCCGATCTGGGCGGCGTAATCCTCGTCGATGCCCAGATCCTCCAGCGCCTGGCGGACGTCGAGATAGGATTTGCCCGTGGTGACGATGCCGAAGCGCGGTTTCGGGCTGTCGATCACCACCCGATCAAGCCGGTTGGCCCGCGCGAAGGCGAGTGCGGCATAAAGCTTGTATTTGTGCAGCCGGTATTCCTGATCGAGCGGGACATCCGGCCAACGGATATTGAGCCCGTCCGGTGGCAGGGCGAAATCGGTCGGGTATTTGATATCGACCCGGTCGGGCGAGACCTGGACCGATGCTGAACTGTCCACGGTCTCGGCAATGGTTTTCATGCCGATCCAGCAGCCGGAATAGCGGCTCATGGCCCAGCCGATCAGGCCGTAATCCAGGATCTCCTGAACGCCTGACGGATTCAACACCGGGATGCTGGCATCCATGAAGGTGTATTCGGATTGATGCGGCAGGGTTGAGGATTTGCACGCGTGGTCGTCGCCGGCCAGCACCAGGACGCCGCCATGGGGCGAGGTTCCGGCGGCATTGGCGTGCTTGAACACGTCGCCGGTGCGATCGACGCCCGGCCCCTTGCCGTACCACATGGCGAAGACGCCGTCATATTTGGCGCCTTCGAACATATTGACCTGCTGGCTGCCCCAGACTGCGGTTGCCGCGAGATCTTCGTTGAGGCCCGGTATGAAGTGGACATTGTCCTCCTTCAGGTATTTGCGCGCACCCCACAGCGTCTGATCGAGCCCGCCCAGCGGCGAACCGCGATATCCCGAAATGAAGCAGGCGGTATTGAGCCCCGCCGCAACATCACGCTGTCGCTGCATCATTGGCAGGCGGGCCAGTGCCTGGGTGCCGTTCAGATAAATACGCCCTTGTTCGAGCGTGTATTTGTCGTCAAGCGTGACCGCTGCTAGTGACATGGACGAGCCCCTCCCGGAAGCTCAAGCCTGAGATATGGTGCGAACCCTAGACCAAGCATAGATCCGCAGCAATCACCTACGAATAGCGGACAAAAAAAGCAACGAACCGGCGGCGTACGGCGGCACGGCCGCGGTCAACATGCGTCGCGGCAGGTCGGATCGGTAATATTATTTCGGGTCGATCCGCTCTTCGGGATTCGATAAGGTCAGGCGGCTGTGCCGTGGGCCGTCAGCCGGGCATCGACGGCCTGCCGAAGCGGGGCCTCAGCGCGGGCGAATGCCTGGGTCGCGGCACCGGTCAGCGCCCAGGCTGCCTGGGTATCGCCGTTGCCGCAGGCCACGACGATCTGGCGGGACAATTGCTCGGCGTCGATCAGGCCGTAATTGGCCGACATACCGGCAATGTCGTGGGCGGCACGGCGGAGTGCCTCAATATCGCCACTGCTCCGGGCGGCAGCGAGCGTGGCCAGACGGGCCTTTCCCTCGACGAAGAACGTGTCAAGCATCATTGCCAGCCGGTCGGGCGGAATGATCGCCGCCAGTTCGGCGATTCGCGCCAGATCGATCGACGATGACGGCTCCGCCACGGCCGTTACGGACGGCGCGGTGATCGAAATGACGGTATCGCCGCCATCGCCCCAACGCCGCAGCACGCGGGACAGATCGGCGGGGCGGAGCGGCTTGGCGATATAGTCGCTCATCCCGGCCGCCAGATAGTGCTCGCGATGGCCCGACATGGCGTTGGCGGTGAGCGCGATGATCGGCAAGCTGCCGGACGGCCCAGGCAGAGCGCGGATCGCCCGTGTTGCGGCCAGCCCGTCCATGCCGGGCATGTGAATATCCATGAACACCAGATCGACGCCGCCGCGTTCGACCAACGCCAGAGCGGCGGCGCCATCCTCGACGACCTCGACCTGATGGTCGTAGGGCGAGAGCATGGCGGTCACGACCACTTGATTGACGATGTTGTCTTCCGCTACGACGATCCGCAGGCGTCGCGTGCCGGGTCTGGCGGCGGATTCCGGCGCAGGCAGGGTGGACGGTGCATGGGCGACGCGGATCGGCACATCGACGCGGAACGTACTGCCCTGACCCAGGACGGTCTCGACCGAAATGCTCCCGCCCATCAACTCGACCAATTGTTTGGAGATCGCCAGCCCGAGCCCCGTCCCGCCATATTTGCGCGAAATCGAGCTGTCGGCCTGGGTAAAGCGCGAGAATAGGCTGGGCAGCACCTCGGGTGCGATTCCCGGCCCGTTATCCTTGACGCTCACCAACAATATCGCCTCGCCGGCCGCTTCCGGCCGCAGGGCAAGCCGCAGCACCACGACACCCTTCTCGGTGAATTTCACGGCGTTGCCGAGCAGGTTCAAAATGATCTGCCGCAGGCGCGTGCTGTCGGTCTCGATCCAGCGCGGCAAATCCGGATCGCGCTCCAATTCGAGGATGCAGGATTTCTCCTGGGCGAGCGGCCTCATGATTGCGAGAATGCTTTCGGCGAACTCCTCGAGATCGACGGTGACGGTCTCCAGGACGAGACGCCCGGCTTCAAGCTTCGAGAAATCGAGAATGTCATCGAGAATGGCGAGGAGCGCTTCGGCCGAACTGCGGGCGGTATCGACATATTTTTGCTGCTGGGCCGAAAGATCGGTGGTGACGAGGACGCGGATCATGCCGAGCACGCCATTCATCGGCGTGCGAACCTCGTGGCTCATCATCGACAGGAATTCGGATTTTGCGCGGTTGGCCGCTTCGGCCCCGTCCTTGGCCGCGCGCAGCACGTCATCGACGGCACGGGCCGCGGTGACGTCGCTGAAGGTGATAACGCCGCCGCCTTCCTCCAGCCGTTCATGGGCGATCTCGATCGCGCGCCCATCGCGCAGGCGCCGCTCGACCACCTGCCTGCCGTCTTTGCTGCCGTTCTGGCTCAGCAGCATCGCTACGCCGTCCTCAACGATATTGGCGCCGATTTCGGCACTCCGCTTACGCACCGCAACGTGGCTCAGGCCGCCTCTGAGAAAACCGGGCGGAAAGCCCATCATCTGCTCATAACGCCGATTGAAGGCGCGCAGCCGCCCGTTGGCGTCATAGAGCACGAGGCCCTGCGCCATATTGTTGAAGGCGACGTCGAGAACCCGGTTCTTGTGAAGCAGTTCGCTGCGACTGTCCTCCAGCGCGATACCGCGTTCGCGCGCCTCGCGCTCGCGCTCGACCAGCTGGCGCGCCAGCGGGGCAATCCGGTCGCGCAGAACCAGCGAACCGCCGACCACGATCGCGAGCAGAATCGGAAACGACATTCCGCCACGGGTACGTACCGGGGCAAAGAGTTCGGTGGTATCGACTTTCACATCGATGGCCAGGCCGAGGCGCGGCAACGGCTCGAAGGCGGCGATCACCTGAATCCCGCGGCGGTCGAAGGAATCGACCGTGCCGGTCTGCCCGAGCAGCCCGTTGCCGACTGGCAGCAATTGTCCGCCGCGCCGGATCTGGGTGATCAAGGGCGACGCTGTCATGCGGTTGGGCAGGCACTCCATGCGGGTTTGATCGTCGCGCAGCAAGCCGCAGATCGCCCCGTTGCCGCTGGTGCCCAGACCCGCCGTCTGAACCAGGATCGTGTCAAGTGCCGGGAGTTCCTGTTCGACCACGATTTCGCCGAGCACGGCATGATCGACCACCAGATCGGTGCGAACATCGATCAGCAGGCGCTGATCCCACACCAGCCGGGCACCTTGGATACCGTCGAGTGGTCGCGCGAAAAGCGGTGCGGCGGCGAGACGGCCACTGGTC
Source organism: Aliidongia sp. (assembly GCA_034665905.1). GTDB lineage: Bacteria > Pseudomonadota > Alphaproteobacteria > ATCC43930 > CGMCC-115725 > JAXDMU01. The sequence goes on from JAXDMU010000022.1 coordinate 6,374, forward strand.
GCGACAATCTGGCCGGCCGCATCGAACACCCTGACCCCGCGGATTTCACCACCGATCAGGCTGTCGGTGCGGTGCTGCAACGCGTCATGATCGCTACCCGAGGCAATTGCCGAAGCCTTGAAGGCGTCGATAAGCTCGGGTCGGCCTGATGCCAGCCGGGCGGCCGTTACACGCTCGTCGATCATGGTTTCGAAGACGGAGCCCAGTACGCGCACCGTCGCCAGCAGGTTGCTCCGCACGCTGTCCTCGATGCCGCGCCGCATCGAGACCAGCCCGATGCAGCCGGCCATGACGCTCACGGCGATCAGCAGCAAGGTACCGCTCGACATCAAGGCGGCCGCAGGGTCGCGGGGCGGTAAACCCCGCTCTTCGGGCGGAACGCGATGGTGCCAGAGCGAAAGCGTGAAGAGCAGCAAGCCGCCCGCCACCGCGATGGGCATTCGATTCAGAAAATGCCAGCCGAAGATCGCCCCGAGATCCAATAGTCTTTCGAACAAGCTGCCGAGCGCGATTGACCCGACCGCACCGATCAGAATGACGACCACGCGGCGCCGGCGCGACGCGTGCGGGGCCGGCACCAGCATCAAGATGATGGAGGTCAGCAGCATGGCTGCTGCGGCGCCGACAGTCGCGCGGCCGGCGGCCGGGTCGGGACCGGACCAACCGATTTCATTGCGCCAGTCGATGTGGAAATCGAACCCGAACAGGCTCTCGCCCAGGCTGAGCGAGGCCAAAATCGCGGCGAGTAGGGCGATGATCAGGCGTGTCCAGCGCCAGGACAGCGGCAGCAGGGCCGCGATCGAGACCAGGGCGGCCAATACCGCGCCCTGGGCCGGAATCGGTTCGCTGCCGCTGAATGTCGCGACCAGATCGGGGTGAGCCGTCAGCCAGCCGCCGAGTATCAGCAGACTGGCCGCGAGGTACAGACCGGCGGGCAACCTCAGAACAATGTTCAGCCCCACATCATGCCGCACCATAATTGCCGATCGATCCTCCGACTGTACGATTCAAGGATTGAAATTCAGACTTAAATTTTTGATAACATTCGAGCAGACTTGGGATTTTTATAATTTGGCGAACCCATCCCGGCCGGTGTCGCGCTGAAAAGACACGGGTTAAGGACGTTGTGCATGATCGCAGCATTCCATTTGGAGAGACCCACGATGAGTGCCTATGAATTTTCGTTCAAAACGATCGACGACGCGCCGATGCCGCTAGCCGCCTATCGCGGCCAGGTCATGCTCGTGGTCAATACTGCGTCATATTGCGGGCTTACGCCACAATATGAGGGGCTTGAGGCGCTTCATCGCCGCCTTGGCCACAGCGGGCTGGTGGTGATCGGCGTACCGGCCAACGATTTCGGCATGCAGGAGCCGGGCACCGCGGATGAAATCAAAAATTTCTGCACGACGAAATTCGCCGTCGACTTCCCGCTGACCGCCAAGGAGCGGGTAATCGGTGAGGAAGCCCACCCATTCTATAAATGGGCGGCGACCAAACTGGGCGACGACGCCGCGCCGAAATGGAATTTCCACAAATATCTGGTGGGCCGGGATGGCGAACTCGTCGGCGTGTTCGGCAGTCGAGTCGAGCCGACTGCGCCCGATCTCGTTGCGGCGGTCGAAGCGGCGCTGGCAAAATAGCGCCGGCCGGATCGCTACGAGCCTTGATCGCGATTGCGCTCAAGCCCCCGCAATGACGGCGGTGAGGGCGGCGGCGCTTCCTGCGGAGTCGCTTCAAAGGCCGGACGTCCTTGCCGCGCCGGCCCGGACGGGCAGGTGATCACATCGAAATCGAACTCGGTCATTTTGGCCTCCTGATCGGGGGAGGCCGCATCGCGGCAGGCAGAGATTCGCTTTGAAAGGGAGAAGCGGCGGTCAACGTCGTCACGGTAGTTGAACGATAACGTTCCCGACAGATCGGGACAATAGAGAAAAGCGATCGGGCGTAATTTCACTGTACCTCGAAACGGGCCTGCCCGGCGGAGCGCGCGCTTGACCCGGATGATTTAGCGGCTACAAGGGCGGAAATCACCGCCGGCGGCGCCCCGCCGGGTATTGCCACAGGATTGCCGCCATGATTTTTCAGCAGGTTCCTCCGAACCAGACAGCGTTGCGCACCGCGT